>VGXF01000033.1 GCA_016873435.1 Nitrospira sp. | reverse complement strand
CATCCACTGGAGGAAGATCTCCAAGGAGCCTCTGCTCAACAAGAAGCACTGGCCGCTGCGCTCGGACGGATCTTCCATCCCTTGTTTCTGGTCCGATTCCGATAAATGCTACTTTGCGTATTTTCGCATCTGGATCGACCACAACAAGCAACCCATGGCCGCTCCCGGTGCTGGCAATGATGAAAAGGGGTGGCGGTGGTTCGGTCGGGCCCGATCCGAAGACTTCATCCATTGGAAAGACGTCGAGCCGATCAGTTGCGGCGACGCGCCGGTGGTGGAACATCTCTACACAAGCGAGGTGCAGCCGTACTTCCGGGCGCCGCATCTCCTCCTGTCGTTTCCCTGCCGAATGGTTTATAGAAAAGCATTGAGCGATGCAGAGCTCGATAAACTCAAGGTAGGCCCGAATAACAGAAACAATGTGAACGACGGTGCCTTCATGACGTCCCGGGACGGGCTTCACTTCGAAAGGACCTTCATGGAATCCTTCCTGCGCCCTGGGCTCGACCGGAGGAGCTGGAGCGGACGGAACAACTACGCCGCCTGCGGGATTCTCTCTACCGGGCCGGAAGAATTGTCCCTGTATTACACCCAGGGCATGGACCAGCTGACCGAACCGAGCAGAACTCATCTTGTGAGGTGCACGCTGCGCACCGACGGGTTTGTCTCCGTTCATGCTCCGTATCGGGGGGGCGAGCTATTGACGAAGCCCCTGATATTCGAGGGCAAATCTCTGGAGATCAACTACGCCACCTCTGCGTCAGGAGAAGTGCGCATCGAAGTGCAGAGCGGTGAAGGCCGGCCAATCGAAGGTTTCACCCTTTCCAAATGTGATGCAATCTTCGGCGACCAGATTTCACGTACCGTGACATGGGGCGGTAACGCCGATGTGTCAAAAATCAGCGGAAAACCCATAAAGCTCAGGTTTGTTCTGAAGGATGCGGACCTCTACAGCTTCCGGTTTGACCAATGAACAAGGAACCACCACCCACAGGGAGAACCATGAATAAACCAACCGCGCTCCTGCTGATTCTGGCCGCGGTCGCTGCCGCGGGCACACTTCGCGCCGACGAACCCACGCTGTGGGACGCGCACACTCCGCTCCCGAAAGCTGCCGAACTGCCGCAGGTGACCGGCGCGAAGTTCTATGTTCTCAAGAAGCCGCGGCCTGATGAAGACGGCGCAAAGTTCACGCTCGGTGTTGGGCTCGCCTGGCACAAGGACAAGCTCTATGCGTCCTACGGCTTCAGCACAAACGAACAAGAGAACACGCGCGACGAACAAGCTCATGTCCGAGTCAGTGAAGACGGCGGCAAGACATGGGGCCAGCCGGTCGCAATGGATGGGGGCAAAGGCAACCTCGGCGTGAGCCACGGCGTGTTTCTCTCGCACGGCGGCAGGCTGTGGGCCTTCATGGGGGCCTTTTACGACAACTTTTACGGACCAACCTCACGCACTCACACGCGCGGCTACGTGCTGAATGAGACTTCGGGAAAGTGGGAGGCGCAGGGCGTGGTGCTCGATCAAGGATTTTGGCCGATGCAGGAGCCGCAGAAGATGGCCGACGGCAACTGGATCATGTCCGGCGTCCGCATTGCCTTTGGGCTTGGGGTAGTCGGCCATTTGCCCGCAGTCGCAATCAGCCAGGGGGATGACTTCACGAAGTGGAAAATGGTCGTCATTCAAGCAGACAAGAGTCTGGGAACGAACCTCTGGGGCGAGTCCACGGTGATCGTGGACAAGACACAAATCATCAATATCGCTCGCAGATCTGCGGGGCGAGTCCGCGGTGATGCTCTTGTCTCGATCAGTAAGGACCACGGTCGCACCTGGACTCCGGCCGCCGCTTCCAATCTGCCGATGGCGACCCAGAAGCCCTACGCGGGCACCTTGAGCACCGGCCAGCGCTACCTCATCGGCACGATCACTGCCGACACCGACGGCAGGCGTTCGCCGTTAACCATCGCCGTGAGCAAACCTGGCGAGTCACTCTTCAGCCGAGTCTTCCTCATCCGCACGTCGGTCTTCGAAGGCACGCCGGGCGTCTCCGCCCCGAACGCTGACTTCAGCTATCCCTACGCCGTCGAGCACGAAGGCAAGCTCTACATCGGCTACACCCACAAAAGCCACATCGCGAATGAGCTTGCCGTGATTCCCATCAGCAGTCTGGAGATCAAACGATGAAGCCCACCCTAACCATCCTCACCGCCCTGCTGCTCGATCCACGTGACGCCGGACGGTTCGCGCCGTGCCGCTGCTAAAAATCGCTGCACTCACCACACTCACCGAGGCTTGAATATGCGACCCATACTGCTGCCGGTCATTCTGCTGTTTGTGATTCACACAACCGCACGCGCCGAGGCGAACGCTCCTTTCCCGCCGGCCGCCGAGGGTAGCCAGTTGCAATGGACCGCCGCGGCAGTGTCGAAGCGTGAGAAGGCGGTCCAGTTGTTCGGCCGGAACGGCTTCGCCGTGATTCGCAACGCGGCGGAGGAGAAGATATTCCTGAACCGGCTGGAACGGACGGGGGTCAAGTTGGAATGGGCGCAACACAAGCGCACTGCGGAGTGGGCCAACTTCAAGCAAGGCATGCAGGTGGTCTGCTGGCGCGACAT
>VGXF01000032.1 GCA_016873435.1 Nitrospira sp. | reverse complement strand
TCGCAGGCAGCAGCAGAAGGATGACCGCCAGGGCAATGATCGGGGGGCGGTGCGAGTCGGGGGTGCGCAGTGGCATAGACCTCAGCTCTTTGCGAACGAGTGTGCTTTTGTAAGCGCTCGTATTCGGTGCTGTCAATGAACTCTCCTACCGCCTTGCGCGGAACAAAGTCCACGTTTTTTGCGTTGATAGTGTCCCCGCAGCCGCTTGCGCAAATTAGGATAGCAGAAGGGGAGGAGGTCCGGCAGACATCTTTGGAGGTGCTGTTAGCTTTTCGTGTGGCGGTTGCGTCGAGAGGGGGGAGCCGGAATGGTTACCCCGTCGGAGGCCCGCGGTGCTCCCGGCGCGCCCGTGCGTATGCGTGACGGTGTTGGCTTGGAAGCCGGGCACGCTGTTGTGGCCACGGATCTGCCGGACGATCCCGGTGTGGCGCGGAAGCCCATGACCGATCAGGAGGTGGAGGAGGGACTGCCCCCGCAGCCCTCCGGGCCGTCCCCTGGCGGCGGGGGGATATCCACGCAAGGCGCCACTGGCGGCACTGTTGCCGGCCCCTTCTCCTGCGGTGACATCCGACGCCATCCGCAGGTATGATGCGACCGCGCGGGAGGCGATAGGGACCATGTACAAGATCAGGAAGAAAGCATCCGGAGCGGCGAAACCGCCAGCTTTGTATAACATCATCGAAGACTTCAGCGAGTTTGACCCTCCGGGAAATGTCTGGGTCTGTGCCATGACGGGTCCGGAAAATGTCGAGACTCATGCGAACGTACTGGCCGAAAGTTATGCCATGCCGGTCGAGATAATGCGGCGGCTGCTCGACGAAGGCGGTGTCCATGTCTATCCGCAGGACGGCCTACTGGTGACGCGAGGTGCGTGGGTGTGCCGTCTGGGGAAGGTCGGCGAAACGCCAAAGATGACGTGGGCGCTTGATGTCGAGCAGTATGCGCAGGCCGAACAGCTCCGCCTCGCCTATGGGCTGTTGCTTGACGAGGCGGCCTGGCGTGTCTTCGAGCGGACCCTGCCGCCGGAGCTACGGGAACGATTGGAGAAGAAAAATCTCGGTCTGGATTTTACCAGGCTGGATCGCGAGATCGCGAAACGGGGAGACATCGCCTATATTGACTTTCGAAAAGACTGGTCACCGCATTTTAAGCGGTTGTGCATCATGCCGGACGGCACACTGGTCGAGACCAGCGGCATTGAGGATTTTGCCCGGCTCCACAAGATCACCGCGGCGCAGGCACGCACGTTGATCGAGCAGGGCGGGACGCTCGACGTGGACGGCGAGGTCCTAGCCTGCCAGATTGTCAACGGGCAGCCGTCGGTTGCCCGGTTCAATCGCGCGCAATATGCTCGTGCAAAGGAGCTGGCAGCTGAAAGGCGGTGCCACCTGCTTGACGCACTGAGCGAAGTGGGATTGAGCGATCCGGTGATGATGCGCGCGCTGAAGCGGCGCGAAAAGCCCTACGCCTAGCCGACTGACTACGGTTTCGGGGGAGGAGCTGGTTGGGCAAGTTGGTAGGACTTGTTCTGGCGGAGGGGGTGGGATTCGAACCCACGGTCGAGTTACCCCGACTCCGGTTTTCAAGACCGGCGCTTTCGGCCGCTCAGCCACCCCTCCAACACAACAGTGCTGTGGCGTTTTGAAATCGGTTTGGCAATTGAAGCACGGCCTTTCACAGGATGCAAGATATTGATTGCCAAATACACTCAGGAATGGCTATATCGTTACCCCTGTCGGCATTGTACATTTCGTTTGTTGGCGTGGTATGAAGAGCCACAAGGTACGTGCCTGCCGGCGACATCCGGTGACACGAGAGACGGAGAGGTGGCCGAGTGGCCGAAGGCAACGGTTTGCTAAACCGTCACAGGGCCAAAAGCCTTGTCGCGGGTTCAAATCCCGCCCTCTCCGCCACTTACTTTTCCCGGAGCAAGTGCAAGTAGTGGATCTCGCCAGGCATGGCGGATCCACCACACCGGCCGGTTGCATACTGTCCCTTCGCGCCCGTAGCTCAATGGATAGAGCACCAGACTACGGATCTGGGGGTTACAGGTTCAAGTCCTGTCGGGCGCGCCACTAAATCAACAGGTTAGCGCCTGGACTGATTCAGCATTTCGCGCCTTGACACTCCTACACAATCGGCATAGGGTTTCGGCTACCTTAGGGTTAGCCAGCAACCAGAGCACAGGCTCATCCGTGAATCTTCGCTACCACCTGCTCATTAGTACGCTAGTCGCGGCGTGTGTCTTCCCAAGTCTCACCGCGGCAGACGAGTCTCAGCAAGTCACAGACTCCAGAGCACAATGCGCTCGAGGTGCTGCAGCAGGGTGTCTCGATCTGGGCATGTCGTATGCCATCGGCAAAGGTGTGACACAAGACTTTGCTCAGGCAGCGGCATTCTTTCGTAAAGCGTGCGACGGGGGTGATGCGGACGCGTGTTCCGATCTGGGGTTGATGTATAAAAAAGGCGAAGGTGTGAAACAAAACCTTGCGGAGGCGGCAGATTGGTATCGCAAAGCGTGTGACGGGGGTGATGCGTGGGGGTGTGCCAATCTGGGTCTGATGTATAAAAAAGGCACCGGTGTGAAACAAGACTTCTTTCAGGCGGGCGAGGTGTTTCGTAAAGCGTGTC
>VGXF01000031.1 GCA_016873435.1 Nitrospira sp. | reverse complement strand
TTCGCGCTGTCGATGCCGCTGAACCACTCCACCATTTCCTCTACGCGCCTGGAGACCCGCCCGTGCGGCTCGCCGATGCGGAACACCGTGTGCTGGTCGCCGCCCTTGGACACCGTCCTGCGGATGCAGCCGGCCTCGTAGAGGTCCACCGAGATCAACGAGGCGATCACGCCTACGGTGCGGCCCCAGCCAACGATACCGGCGATGGTCTCCTCGTTCAGGCAGTTCTGCAGCGACACCACGTAGCCCCCGGGAGCCAGGTGCGGCGCGACCAGCTGTGTAGCCCAGGCGGTGTCGTAGGACTTCATCGCCACCATCGCGACGTCGAACAGCCGCCGGTTCCCCTGCAGCTCGCTGAGGTGCAGGATCTTCGCCTTGGTCACGACGCAGCGCTCGGCCGGGGTCATGCCGTCCAGCTCCAGGCCCTTGGCGCGGATGGTCTCGACGTTTTGCGGCCAAGGGTCGATGAAGGTGATGTCCTGCCCGAGCTGCGCCAGCCAGCCGCCGACGTAGCCGCCCAGCGCTCCCGCGCCCACGATCGCGATTCGCCTGTTTGCCGTCCCAGCCATTGCGTAATAATAAGATGGAAGTATCCATGAGCGCACCCCAGAACCCCTACCGGACCCTGACCGTTTCGCCGCTCGCGGGCGCGCTCGGCGCCCAGGTGGGCGGCGTGACGCTGAAGTCGCTCGAGGACGAGGCTGCATGGGCCGAGATCCGGCGCGCCTTCACAGAGTACTCGGTGCTGGTGTTCCGCGACCAGGGCATCGAGCCTGCGGACCAGATGAGGATCGGTGTGCGATTCGGCCCGCCGTGCCACTACCCGTTCGTCACCGGCATGGACGGCTTTCCGTTCATCTTCGAGGTGGTGAAGGAGGAGGCGGAGAAGGTCAATTTCGGCGGCAACTGGCATTCGGACACCACCTACCTGCAGCAGCCCCCGCTCGCCACCTTGCTCTACGCCGTGGAGACTCCGGCGTACGGCGGCGACACGCTGTTTGCCAATACGCGCGCCGCCTACGAAGCGTTGTCCGAAGGCATGCGCAAGTTGCTCGACGGCATGGTGGGCATCAACAGCGCGGGGCTCAAGCACAGCGGCGGCCGCAGCGACCTGCACAGGGGCATCTCCGGCATGAAGGTGCACGACACCGACACCGCGGCGCAGTACGAAGCCGAGCACCCCGTCGCGCGCACGCATCCGGAAACCGGATGCAAGGCGCTCTACCTCTCGCGCAGCCATACCATCCGCCTCAAGGGCCTGACCGAGGAGGAGAGTCGGCCGCTGATCGACTTCCTGCAGGCACACCAGGTGCGGCCGGAGTTCACCTGCCGCGTGCGCTGGGCGCCCGGCACGCTCACAGTCTGGGACAACCGCTGCACGCAGCACACTGCGGTCAACGACTACCATGGCCATCGCCGTCACATGCGGCGCCTGACCGTCGGCGCTCAGACCCCGAAGTAAGACCCAGCTCCTCGCTCGTGCACGGGAGCTATTTTCTTAACTTATGTTTGGTCCTAAGAAACCGGGCAGATCAGAGCCTAAAAGTTGGAGTCCGACGTGAGCGATTGAGGCCGAAAACTCTCAGGTGTTCATGTTCGCGGCCTGAGAGGGTGAGGATGCCCACAAGTGTGTGAGAAAAGAGCAGGAAAGGCGACTTCGCTATCTATCCATTCCCTGGGTCGTACGATCAAATGCAGAATGCCAAGCCTCTGCCATTTCAGAATCCCTGTATTCATGAAAGCATGGGGACCCAAGAGTGAAGTGAATGAGTTTCGCCTTTGAATTAACCTGGTATTCGGTCGCAAGCCAGTTCCATTCCTTTGGAAGGTCCCCAATCTCGGTATCTTCTAACCATTGAAACTGGTGCAAAAACGATCCAGTTTTGCCTTCGATGAACTTTGTCGTTAGTAGCCTATTCTTGGGATGCCGACAGTTCCAAATTACGACGCTGGACCAATTTTTCCTGGGATAGTCCTCATTTCTTCTGCCAAAGTATTTTTTGTTCGCTTTGGTAAGGTAATCATGTTTTACTACCTGAACTGCTTTACTTGGATCGCGTAAATCCCAGAGTTCGGCAATGTCCGCGTTACAAACCATATCCCCATCAGCGTAGATGACATACCCATTGTATTGCATCAAATGGGGGCATAGAAATCGTGAATACGTGAATGCATTACTGCCATCAGAATGGCTTTCTCGATACCCCGACAGAGAGCCTTGCACAAGAGGGAGAAACCTCACCGGTCTACTGGTCTGCTCAAGGATGGACTGACAAAAAACGTGATAGACCACCGCTTCTCGCTGATCAAATCCGACCACAATATCTATTGTTTCCATTAGAGAGCCCGTTCAAGCCATCTCTGCACACAGGAAATGGTAGCAGACCAGTTGTGTCTATCGCTCTGGTAAAAAACTCTGAGGCTTGGGTACCAAAAACTATAGACATCATCTAGATGCCAGTACCAGAATCTTCCATTTGAAAACGGAACTACCACGCAGCCTTTTTTTCCAATAGATCCGGCAAGATGTGCTGTCACGTTACTGGTCGTAATTACCAGGTCGCATGCGTTGATCAGAGCCAACAGATCATCGATATCGTTGTAAACATCGAGGCCTTTTATTTGATGAATTTTTACACCGAACCGGCTTTCGACCTCTTCAATCTCGGAATCAACTTTGCCGTACTGCAAGTTGATGAAATCCAA
>VGXF01000030.1 GCA_016873435.1 Nitrospira sp. | reverse complement strand
CGCCCACCTCTCGCAGCAGAACAACCGGCCGGAGCTGGCGCGCGCCGCGCTGGCCGGCGTGCTGGGCTGTGCGCAGGACTGGGTCGGGCTGGCCACCCAGGAAGACGGTTTCGGCTGGCGCGACCTGAGCTAGGGAGGGCCACAAACAATAACGGCGGCCACCCTGCGGGTGCCGCCGTCCTGTCCTGCAGTGCCGGGAATTACTTCTTCGGCTCGTCCTTCTTCTCTTCGGCCTTGGGTGCCTCCGCCTTGGGTGCCTCCGCTTTGGGTGCCTCTTGCTTTGGTGCTTCTACTTTTGTCGCGGGCTGGGGGGCCTTCTTGGGCTCTTCCTTCTTGCCGCAGGCGACAAGCGCAAGAGCCGCGATGGCGGCGATGAGTAGCGACTTCGTCATGAATTTCCTCGTTGGGTTGATTTTAAATTAAGCCTAACACACGTACCACAGTCAAAAATTGACGAAAAACGTTTGAATATAGCACGTTTTTACCATGGATTGAATTTTGAGCGTTTTTCATGGTGTCAGCGATGCCGAATCTCCTAAATACAACCGGACCAGGATTCAGCGCAGGTCAGTTAGGCTGGTGGCTCTTGCAATTTCTAGGCTGGCTGGGACATAGGTAACGGGTTCTGTTCCTTGGCTATCTCAGCTCGCCGAGCCCCTTAAGGGCGGGCTGAACTAGGCTGATCACGACCGCTACCCAGGCTACAAAGCCCAAGACCCAGAACTTGATCCTGAAAGGGCCTGTGAACGGTAGGTTCAAGATGCAGTACAGCCCCACGAAGAAGCCAAATAGCACCAGGAATTTCACGGACTTAATAGTCACACTGAAGTTTGGGTTTTACTTGTAGACGATCACTCACGATGGATTTCCTCTCAGCATAGGAGTTTCATCGTTAGCTAGGGGAGAAAGTGGTTTGAAATTCGTATGCGCGTCGCGGGCATCCCGGTGGCGACACGCCAACCGGCTTGGATCCAAGTAACCGCCCAATCGTTCTTGACGCGGCTTCCGGTGCACGTCGCTTGCTTCGCTGCGTACGTTGGTTCGCGCGCGACTCCCGGCTGAAAGCCGTTGACAAACCGATCTTTCTCGTGCGCTGTACGAATGCTGTTACGCTTCGTCAATCAAGGGCTCCGCTGGCGCCCTTTTTCGTGAGTTCGGGAGCGGGCAGAGTGGTTGATGCACTGGCAGGGATGGACTGGGGCTTGTTCGCGATCGCGCTCGTGGTCGGCCTCGTCGCCTCGATCTTCGGCGGCATCGCGGGCTACGGCACCGGGCTGATCCTGCCGATCTTCCTCGCGCCGATTGTCGGGATTACGGGGGTCATGCCGACGCTCTCGTTAGTAATGATCATGGCCAATCTGTCACGAATCGCAGCTTTCCGGCGCGAGCTGCAACCGCGGCAAGCGTTGATGGTGATGGTCGGCGCGGTCCCTGCGGCGGCGATCGGTGCGTCGATCTACGCGATGCTGTCGGAGCGCGCGATTGCTGTCGTGCTCGCGATCACCCTTATCGTGACGATTCCGCTCCGGCGCGCTCTCGAGCGGCTCAAGTTCCGACTTACCGATCCGGGGCTCGTTGTGGGTGGTGGCGCATTCGGACTATTCGCCGGCGCCACGGTCGGCACCGGCCCGATCCTGGTCGCGATCCTGTTGGCTGCCGGCGTCGCGCCGGCCTCAATCGTCGCCACCGATGCACTAGTCTCGATTTTCGTCGGACTGATGCGAATCGGCACCTTCGCGCTGAACGATCTGTACACCCCGCTCTTGGTGCTAACCGGCATCGCGGTCGGCCTTTCGGCAGTTCCGGGCGGTTTTGTGGCACGCTGGATCGTCGCGCGGATTCCGGTTAAGGTGCACGCTACTGTGATTGAAAGCGTCATCGTCGTCGGTGCGATCCTGCTCTTGTATAAATCGATCGTCGGATGACACGATAAGGTTCAGTCGTTTGGAGTTACTGAAAGCTCGGCGATCCCCTGATCGCGGCTGTAGCTGATAGCGCGTGGGCAGCAGCGCAAGCAGCTCCTTGAGTTGTGCTTACTCATCCGGCGTGCCGAGCTCCGGGAGGTACGCCAAAGATTGAACTTGCATTAGCGCTACGCTAGACTTAGCAGTCTCGCCGCAACTTGATCAGGATTCAACGCAGGTCAATCAAATTCCGCTTTTAACTCTTAACGCACCTTAGGAGGAGCGTGATGCAATCACCCGTCAAAACCATTCTCATTGGCATTTCTACCGCGGTACTGCTCAGTGGCTGTGCCATGGTGGGATCTGCATATAAATCCGCATCCGACACAGTGTCAGGCTGGTTCAAGTCAGACGACAAGAAAGACCAGAAGAAGTAGAGTTCCCGGCTGGTGGAGTATTTCCTGTCGGGCTATCTGGTGGAAGAGGAGGGCGTGAGCTACCTCGCCGAACTCGACCCGGATAACCCGCTCAGCCCTCTGCAGGCGGTCGGTTGCACCTATCGCATCGGGCTGGGGACGCGCGCCTCACTCAGGTGCTGAATCCTCGTTGAGAGCGGAGAGTCTTCGCCTGAGGCCACGAAATTGACCGCCTCTCAATACGCCGATACCGACGCAGCCGTTGGAGAACGGATGCAACGAGAGCTTCAATGGTTCGTTGCGCGACGAGCTACTCGAGGGCAAAATTTACTAGAGCCTGGCTGAAGCCATTGTGCCGATCGAGGCTTGGCGGTGGCACTACAACACGGTCCGCCCGCATTGCGGCCTTGGTTATCATCCGCCCGCGCCGGAAACCGCGACCCCGCCATCATCTGCCTTGCGGTTCCGCTTCGCTCGACTTACAGCCGGCAATGGCGAAGGAGGCCGCAATTCACTAACATTCGACCCGGACCAGTCGATGGGAGCCGATCACTATGCGGACTTGCTTGGAGGTTTCTGGATGAAGATCTGGTGCCGAGGAAGGGACTCGAACCCCCACAGTGTTGCCACCGCATGGACCTGAACCATGTGCGTCTACCAATTCCGCCACCTCGGCAGGGGGAGCGGATTCTAGGGGCCTTGCTGCACCATGTCA
>VGXF01000029.1 GCA_016873435.1 Nitrospira sp. | reverse complement strand
TGATGTTGGTCCCGACCGGCTGGTAGGCAAGCAGGATGTCCTCGCCGCCGGCCGCGGCCGTCATTTCCGCCTCGGCAATCGTCGCTGCCTTGAACCTGCGGATGCCGGCGGCGCGTTTTAGCGCGACCACCTGCGGCAGCTTGTGCGTCTTGACGTGCGGGCGCAGCCGGTCCACGCCGCCGGCCATGGCGATCATGCGCTGCAGGTTCTTCTCGATACGATCCGGGTACAGCAACAGCGCCGGCGAGGCGACCGCATCCGCGTTCGCGATGAGATGCCAGTCGGAGGCGATTTCCGGTCGAGCGGTCATGGTGATTTCCTTCCGGTGCGTTCGACGATCATGCCGCGGGCTTCGACGCGGCGGTGCTTGGCGAAGTCGAACGTCGTCCCGCGGTACGAGCGCCCCAGGTCGAGGTCGCAGCGCGCGACGATCTTTCCCGGGACGGCCCCCTCACGCGGTTCTTTCAAGTCCATAGACTGTCTCCTGTTTAGCCACTTCAACCAATGTCTGGGCGTGGCAAGTAGGAATAAATCCGCCCAATAAAAAACCCTCGCCAAGTGGGAGGGTTTGATCCCGCTTGGTTGCCTCAAGGCCGCATCTGCTCTCGCCGACCACCTTGCCCGGGGAGGCAGGTTGGTGCCGTCAAAAACGGCTCTTGATGCCGGGGATAGTGTCTTCCTCGGCCCTGTCGGTGTCAAGTCACCGGGCCCTCGGCGGCCAGCCTGAACAGCCACCTGCACTGCCCGGTGCGCGACGGGGTGCATCGGCGCACCGGGGGCGAACCGGTGTACCAGGAAGCGCGTGCGCCCACCGGCGAAGCGCTGCAGGGGCTGCTCGAGAAGATCATGGTGGGACCCCTGCAGGCGGCCAGTTCCACCTACCCCATCGCGCTTTGGCCGCGCCCCTCACTCAAGGGGTAAATCTTCATCGAGAGCGGGGGAGTCTTCGCCAAACAGCGCACGATCACCCGCGATGGACTTCCTCTCGGGATGCCGGTACCGTTGTCCATCAGGGAAAAGGTGGACTTTGGTAGTCCTGCAGGCCTCCCTCTCAGCGGTATTTTTCCCTGTACTTCTCTATCACCGCTGCTCGAGAGAGCATGTAGTCATCGACGTAAACACGCCCTGTTCGCCCTTGCTTCGGATAGAAAACGTCCTTGAAACCAAGAGAGGTAATTTGCCCGACGATGATGCCGCCTATGTCGGGGTCGTATCCGCCGTACCACTGCAATAGAGAGTAATCTCCCAGGCCGTCAGCGACGAAATAGTCGCGGCAGCCAGACTGTCGAGCAACGACGACAATGTCGCCGGCACCGGGTGAGGGCTTGGCGTGGCCTTGCGGCGGACGAGCGCCAGCCGAGAGCAGAACGACGTTGAGTGCCTTATCCCTAATCAGCAGCTTCCCTGCGGAAGGGCAGATCGACACCGAAGGGTAATACTCGTACAGATAGGAGTACTCGTATTGAACCTTCCAGATTGAACCGTCTGCGAGCTGAAAGATTTCATCATGGTTGCCTATGAAGGCACTGGGAGCGGTGATCGAGGTCCGGCTAAATGACTGGCTCCGAGCGTCGCTCCCCGCAAAGCCAAGCATCGCTAGTAACAGCATGAGAAGCGATTTCATGGTTCGCCTCATAGCGGAACACGCCAATCAGAATAAGACATCTTTTGAATTTCCTTTACACCCCGACGATTTCGCGGTGAGGGGCCAGCGCGGCGCACCTTCGCGATTGTGCCTACATCGTCGCGAACGTGTTAGGCGGCGACGGGCGCACCCTCTCCTACAAGGGTAACGCGATGCATGATCCGACGTATGGTGCTGTTATCAAACGGTTCAACCGAATGCATCGTACAGCGGTTATCCCACATGATCACGTCATGATCTCGCCAGATGTGTCGATAAACGTATTTGGGCTGAATCGCGTGTGATATCAATTCATCGAGCAGTTTTCGGCCATCCTCCTCACGCATACCTTCAATACAAACCATGGTGTGGGGGGAGAGAAAAAGGCTCAGCCTACCCGTGATGGGATGGCGTTGTATCAGCGGGTGTCTAACAGGGGGAAGGTGGACGTAGCTCCCTTTATCAACCCGGGCTGAGAGCTCCTTTGATTGCTTAAGGATGAAATCGTGGTCGTGGATAACCATAAGCCCTTCAAGCGCCTGCTTTTTCTCAACACTCAGATCCTCATATGCTGCATACATGTTTGCAAAGCGTGTGTGCCCGCCTTCGGTCGTTGTCTCGATACCATGCAAGATGGAGCCTTTGCTGGGTATTTGTCGAAATGAACTGTCTGTGTGCCAGAGCCAAGAAAGATTTAAGTACTGCCAAGCGCTTGCCTTAGCTTCGATGATGTTACCGTCTTCATCCACATTCGAAACCCGATAGATTTCCTGGTTCGTTGAAGAGCGGTGACTTATCGAGGGGTGAATTTCCAGTTCTCCGAAGCGGCGCCCGAAGGCAATGTGCTCTGCATCACTGATCGTTTGCTTAGGAAAAATCAAGACAAGATGTTTCATCCAAAGCGCCTGCAGCCAGTCAATGCTTCGAGCATCTAGCGGAGACCTTAGATCGATACCATGAATTTCAGCTCCGATAAGGGGGTGCCGGCTGGTGACTCGCCATGGAAGTTTGAGCGACTCCATCTCACGACTCCTCTGTAAAAGGATTTAAAAAAGCTGTCTTGATGATTTCAAAACGAGAACGAATAAATCGTCAGTTTCAGTGTCGAGTCCTCGCAAGGTTTGGAGAAATAAGTAAAATTATTTTTGGCTCTACCGATCATTAGAGAGGTTAATAGATGCACTCAACTTCCAATCTGAAAACCTTCATGGCGGTTGTTGAAACTGCATGCTTTACGGCTGCCGCTTCATGACTTCACGCGGCACAATCTGCAATTTTGACCTTGCCCCTGTTTTCCGCATCCCATAGCCGAGTCCGTCATGCTGCCTGCTTTTCCTGATCGGCGAACCAGCGCTGCTCGAACCGCATCGGGCTGACGTAGTCCAGCGGCGAATGCAGCCGCCGATGATTGTAGAAGCCCTTCCAGTCGATCACCTCGACCATCGCACGTTTGTGAGCGATCCTGAGGTCGATGTGCCACAACTACCACTGGGCTTGCCCTCTGGTCATGCTGCCCGCCAGGGCCCCGCCGCAGGCCCCGGCGCAGCGACCGGAGTTATTTCAGGAGGCCTGATCCCCCGAGGGCCAGAACGGCTCTGCAACGGGGCCCTGGGCTCGTGCGGCCGGGAGGGGAGAGGGGCAGCGTGCGCCGAAGGGCGGCAACTCGGCTCGATTCAAGGGGTTAATCCTCATCGAGAGCGGGGAGCCTTCGCCAAACAGCGCACGCTTGGCCTCGATGGATTTCTTCTCGATACGGGAGTATCGTTGTCCATCAGGGAAAAGGTGGTTTGAAATTCCCATACTCACCGACTTCCTGCGGCTGACGGCGCTGCGCGGCGGCAACGGCCAGCCGCGGGTGGCGCAGTTCAGCGTGAGAATGGGCTTCTGGGCCGCAGAGAGACGATGCGTACTGCTCGTTACAAAAAAGGAGGATTTATGGCTGAGGGACAAAAGTGGACAGTTGACCGTATC
>VGXF01000028.1 GCA_016873435.1 Nitrospira sp. | reverse complement strand
CCGGTGGTTTCGGTTTTGCCTTTTTGGATTCATCGGCTGAAACGAAACAGACGAATGCGATAAGCGTCAGTAAGCATGCGGAGGCGGCTCTCATGGGAACTCCATGGATGGTGCTTTGCATCAGATTCTTGCGGACTCCAAAATCAAACGGCGATTGCGAGTCGTCGATGCGGTGGACTTGCGGTTCATTGCGGGCTGCGGTCGAGACGCCCAACGACCAGGATAAGCCGGTAGAAATGGCGGCGGTGACGCTGAATTCAGTTTGAAACCCGAACGCCATTTCCGCTCGGCATCATCCTCTGGTTAGGCTTGGTCATTTCGTTTCCAGGGTTTCGATCTTGGGCATGGCAACATACACGATCGGCATCTCACCATCTTCAGAAGAGAAGTACGGAATATGATAGATGCCACACATCAGCTTGCCGCCGCCTGTGGGATCAACTTGCTGCCAGCCTTCGCCTTCGCGGTAAAACTCGGCCCAAACATGGCCGCTGCTGCCGTAGAACCAGCCCGCAACCTGACGGCTCGGCACACCTGCCGCGCGAGCGAGCGTGATGAAGCAGTCGGAGAAATCCCAACAATGCCCGAATTTCTGCGCAAACACCTTGCGCGTGCCCCAACGGGACCCCGTTTGGCCGGAGTACTTGAGATTCTGTCCGGGCGACAGCCACTCCAAGATCGCCATCGCCTTGGCGCCGTTGGTTGTCTTGCCTGCGGTGATTTGTCGTGCCAGCGCGACGACTGCCGGATCATCGGCTGGCCAGAATTCCGTGCGGGTGATTAGTTGTTCCGGCGGCAGGGCGGTCGCTTTCCGGAAGCCTGTCTTGTCGACAGTGACTTCTATCGTGGCGGTCACAAAGGGGACGTTTTGCCGCGTCACGAGTTCGCCAAAGGAATAGGCAATCGTGGCCTCGCTCGCCTTCGACCCTGCGGCGGGCGGGTCAAACGTGCGCTTGGCAGATGCACCATCAAGCGATGGATTACTTAGCACCAAAGTGCGGCCAAACGTGAATCGCTTTGCAAGTGCGCTGATCTGCGGTAGGGCATCCGCGTTCGTACCGTTTTGTAAGGCGAGAAAGTGATTGAACAATGTGTTGCAAGCCATGTAGTCCGCCTTCTCGACGGTAGCCAGTTCCGCGGTCACGCGATACCGAACGGCTTCGGGCTTCGGGAGCAGCCGCAACTCGTACGACGTCTTGATGGCAAGAGCGGTGTCGATGTCCTTGCCGACGTATTCGATGACGACGTGCCCATTTCGCGTACAGAAGGATGGCTGTGACTTGGTTTTCGCAATCGCCGCATGAATCGCTTTGGCGTTGGATTGGTCAACCGCCGTCATGACGTTCACTTGAATTGAGCGACCATGAACTCGGACGGAGGAATTCGTCAGCCGCTGAATCACTCCACCGAGCTTTTGCCCAATCGCCTTCGTTTGTGCTGCGGGAATTTCCACGGAGCTTTCGACTGTGACACCCGGCGGAACTTCGCGGAGCAACGGCTCTGCCGGATCCGCACCTTGAGCGATCCACTCAATCGTCAGTGCGATCGCGAAAGCCAGCACGAATGTCGGAGAACGATTCATGTTCCGAGCCGAACGAAAAAGTTCACTCGCCGGGGCCGCAATTGGGACATTGCACACTGATCACGCGGAATACGGCTCCGCTCGAGTGGAACGGATTGTTCGGTGAAATCCGAAGACCAACACGAACAACAAGCTGCCAAGTCATTCGTTAACGGTTTGCATTCCCTTTGTCTTTTACTTCTTCTTGCCTTTAATGACCATCCGCTCTAGGCAGGCTGATCAATTTATTCACAGGCTTTCAGGGCCAGGATCGCATACGCCGTCCCCGCGTTCGAGACGTAATGTCGGCTGTCGCGGTTGAGCGAGCGCGTGAACCAGCGGCCCGACTCGCGCTGGTTGGCCTTCAGCCAAGCGACCCCGCGCTGGATCGGCTTCTCGGTGACCGCGACCCCGGCCTGGCGCAGCACGTACAACACCAGGCCCGTCGCGTAGCCGTCGCCAGGCGCGTCTTTGTCCTGCGGCTTGCCGTTGAGGCGCTTCCAGGTTCCCAGCGAGGGGAGGCTCCAGCCGCCGTCCTCGCGCTGGAGGGCCAGCAGCGCGTTGACCGTGCGCTGGCGCTCGGCCTTGTCCATCAGGCCATCGAGGCCCAGCGAGGCCCACAAAAGGTATGTCTTGTGGTGCAGATCCGGGGCCGGCGTCTTCTCGAAGTAGCGCACCAACCGGGTGACACCTTCCTTGGCCTCGTCGCTCCGGGCGTAGCCTTCCGGGGCGTGGCCGACGCCCAGCGCGGCGTACACAGCTCCGAAGTAATCGTCGTATTCCAGGGGAGCCAGGTCCTCCTTGTTCCAGGTCCAGGCGCCGTCGGCCTGCTGTAGCTCCCACATGCGGGACAGGGCGGTGCGCGTGGCCGGTTGGAGCTTGCGAGTGGTCTGGGCGTCGTGCAGGGCCAAGGTCGCGGCGATGGCTACGACCTCTGTCACGCCCTCGGTCTTCTCGATGATGCCCTCTCCCTTGAGATAGCCCTTGCCCTTGCCCCCCTTGTCCCAGGCCGCGACACGGTCTTCCAGGAACTCCCGCGCTTCCCGGAGGCCGGCCGCCTTGGGGTCGCCGATGCTCGTCCGGGCCAGCAAGTACGGGTAGCCGGTGTGGCAGCTGAAGCACTGGTTGCTGCGCACCCAGGACAGGGTGACGTTGTCGAGAAAGTCAACGCCCTTGTCGAGAGAGAATGACTTCGCCACGGGCTCGTCGGCCCGGGCGGGGGCCGGGCGCGGCGGTTGGCTCAAGGCGGAGCTACAGGCGATGAGGAGGGTGAAATGGCCAAGGTACACGAAACGCATTGAACACCTCCGGAGTCAAAAACGGTCGTATGAAAGGCATGATCCCGGCGCGACACCGAGATGCCCGTCATGCTGCTGCGCGTGTCGGTCGTGAGAAATCCCATGTCTTGCCGCCGAACGACGAAGGTAACCGGGCGGCGGCCAAAACGCAGGGATTACTGGAAACACGCCAACCGCAGCTCCGGTTGAACCGAATGTTAGCCCGCCTTAATTGCATCCTCTACGGTATGACAGTCCGTGTTCTTTGAATCGCATAGCCTAGATTGATGTTGAAGCACCTTGCCAATTATTTCATTTGACGACACTGACCTCAGCAACAGAAGCGTAGCTGACAGTGCTTTGGCCTCCGAGAATCGCAAGGCTCGGCGCAATACGTCAATGAGCGCTGTACCAAGAGTTGCCCGCTCTTCGGTATCATCGAAAGGCTGAAGTGATAAGAGGAAATCAGCCGCTTGGCTTCGATACGTGATGGCGCCATCAACAGCCCCCTCGTCATCGCATACCCAAGCGGAACGAAGCAGTGCGAGACCAGCCTTCTCTTTGTCGTCGGCGTTCAGCAACGCATGACGAGCAAATTTTCGAGCCAGTTCCGGCATGACGGTATCGGCGACGATCTGCTCGTATTGAATGGATGCCAGAACGGCTTGGGCATTAGGTACGGCCTCCTCAAGATTGCCGTTTACAAAACGACATTGCGGACATTCTTGAAGCCACGCACCCATTGTTGATCTCTGCATCTCGGCTGGCCGTAAATCGAGGTCTGGGCTGCCAAATGTGTTGGTGCTGCCGAGCACTGAGCAGGACACGCTTGTGCCACAAACGGCGCACGTTTGAGTTGTGTGCAAATACGTCGTCATAAAGGTGCTCCGCTGGCTAACGTCTAAGGTAAGCCGGGCGGCGGCCAAAATGCAGGGATTACTGGAAACACGCCAACCGCAGCTCTGGTTGACCGACTTGATCGCCGC
>VGXF01000027.1 GCA_016873435.1 Nitrospira sp. | reverse complement strand
CAGTTCGACAGGGCGTCTTCGGCGTAGGCGACCGGACAACCATAGTTGCCGGATGGCAGGGTCCAGCGGGTGAAGTGCCGCCAGTCTCCGAGCACCAGGATCACCAACAGACTTACCGCGAGGAGTCCAGCCAAATCCATGTGCGGTACGATAGCATAAATTAATGATGAACCATGAATGATGAATTGTCGGAACAAACGGTCGTCTTATCAGTTCATCAGCAGTCTTCGTTCACACTTCCAACCATCTTTTGCGCGGGTTGACTCTCACGGAACGATTCGATAAATTAAGCGCGCATAGCAATGTGGGTGGGGCCTCCTAACCAGTCGGCTTGAGACGGGTTTCCCCTCTCTGAACTCCCCGCAAACGCCAGTTGACGGGCGGCCCCAGAAGCATGATGAGGCCGAACCGCAGGGATTGAAGAACGGATGGACTTGAAAAAAGTCGAGCGCGTTTACTCGAACTACGCGTCGGTCTACGACCACATTTTCGGCAGGGTGTTTCACGAGGGCCGCGAGTCGGCCGTGCGTAACCTGGACGTCAAGCCCGGCGAGCGTGTGCTGGAAGTCGGCGTCGGCACCGGCCTGTCCCTTCCGCTCTACCCGCCGCACTGCCGCGTCACGGGCATCGATCTCTCTGACGGCATGCTGGACAAGGCGCGCGAACGGACAGCCGTACAGGGCCTCGTTCACGTCGAGCTCCATCAGATGGACGCTGGTAACATGAAATTCACGGACGACAGCTTCGATACGGTCGTAGCGGCCTATGTCGTGACCGCAGTGCCGGATTACCGGTCGGTTGTGGCCGAGATGATCCGGGTCTGCCGAGCGGGCGGGCGGATCATCCTGCTCAATCACTTCAGCAACGGCAACAAGCTGATCGCTGCGGTCGAAAAGGTCATTTCACCGCTCTGCAAGCATATCGGTTTCCGCACCGACCTCGCGTTGCACCACGTGCTGGAAGGCACATCGCTGCAGGTGGCCCGCAAGGACATGGTCAATCCCCTCCGCTTCTGGCATCTCGTCGAATGCATCAATCAGAAGAACGGAGCACATCACGCTCCGACTAACGGCTCCCGTCCCCACTCGCACTGAGTCCCTTTATATTGTTCTGTCGCATGCCAGACAGCGCACCCGCGTCCGGAAAGTGCTGTCTACTTCGGGCGCTCAAAATGACGCTGTCGCACCTACCCATCCCGCGCGCGCCAAGACGGATGTACATCCCGTGGCAAGGCCGCAGCGAGCGATGAGTCGAGGCATACGGTTTCTAAGTAGGCGGAACCTGAGGGCAGGGCAAAAACAAAGCGGAGGCCGTTTCAACACCTTCTGCTATTCGTTGGACGTCGCCGTGCGACTGATGCTCGGCTCCCCCAGCCACTCGTCGCGTTCCATGACGTGGTTGCCGGAGAGGCAGGTGCCGGAGAAATTGTAGGCGATGATGTCGGCGAGGACGACCAGTAGCCGGGCGGTGCCGTTTTCGTGTGGGTCAATGGCCCGGAGGATAATGCCGAAGTCGGCACCGTCGAGGCGGCCGTAGGTTTGCACGTGCAGGCCCGTCCGCTGTGAGGGATCGTGTATGACGGTGGGAATCAGGTAGCCCTCCCATCGTAATGCCGGGTGTGTTCGGGGTGAGCGTTTGATGGCGCGCCAGGCGCAGGGTGCGCCAGCGCGGTCCAGATGTTCAAGCAGCCAGGAGACGGTCGGCAGCTCGCCGGCCTGTGCCTGGAACGTCCACTCGGACATGCCGACGCGGATCGGCCGGGTCTGTCCGGGGCGCGACACTTCCTCGAGCGCTGCTTCGTCGCACACCACATAGAACTCCCCGCGCGGATCGAACCAGAACCGGAACCGGCCGCCCGCGGCTTCAGCGTGAAGCGCCGTGATATCTGAGCAATCTGCCCCGTCCTGTTCAAAAATTGAGAAGTCCGTCACGCCGCGCATGGTCAGTCGGGCGGTGCGCGTCACGGCGTAGAGCCCTTCAGGGCCCCGCACAGCGACTTCGTAGCGGATGATGGCGGTCAGGTTTGTGCCGGCCACGACTTCGCGGCCTGAGGATTCGTCGAAGACGCGCTGCTTGCGGATGGCGATGTCCTGAATCTGACCGCCGTGGAACGCGTGCGAGTGTTCCAGCAGCCAGGCGAGGTCCTGGGGGGTTTTGATCCGGCGAACCATGGAAGCAATTGTAAAGAAGCCCGTAGTTCCATTCCAGCGACCGGATCAAAGTTTCGCTATTGCGATTTTTGAGGAAACTTGACAAGCAAGTGGTGCGGTGTTCTCAAGCGCACCCGCGCTAACGGACCTCGGCGAGCTCCACCCAGAGGAGGCAGTCGTAGGGCACGCGCTTGTTCGGATAGACGGCACCGCGTGTCCGGAGTTCCAGCATGGTGCGGGAGGGCACGAGGACCTTCTCCACGTTCACTCGGACGATTTTCCATCCGCCCAGCAGTTTGCGCAGCGCCTCGCTCTTGAGCAACTGGCGTGCCACAAAGACATTCTCATCACCCCGCACGGGCTTCCCCTCAGCCAGATTCCACTCCCGGGCCTTCCGGGTCGTCGCGATCAGTTCCTGCGAGACCTCCGGCAGCTCGATCAGGCGACCAAGAAAAAACCGGACCGTCTCCTCGCCGCGTTTTTGGAACGGAGACGACTCCCGCAGGAGTCTGGCAAATGATTCTGAAAAAACCTGAGCCGTTAGGGCGCAGGAATTTTTCGCACCGCTCTTTGCCTGGACAAATCGGAGACGGTAACCCGCATGGTCTTCCTCGTCGAGCACTAGAGTGCAGGGGCCCGATTGAACTTTCCACGAGCCGGTCACCAGTAGGGCATGCGCTGACATCGCGACGGGCGACGCTAGCAGCCAGACGGTTGCGATGAGGAGGAGGTGCATAGCGTTCAGTGTAGCATAGCGCTCGAGGACGTCGAGACACCTGATGCTGTCAATTGGTTCGGTGGCCCGATTGATTGCGGTCGCATCCATACGGTAGGCTAGCTGCTCCGTTCAACCGAAAGGAGTGCAACGCATGGCCGGTTTCCCGATCAGGTATTCGACGCGCATCAAAACTTTGCCGCCCTATCTGTTCGCGGCGATCGACGAGATGAAGCAGAAGGCGCTCGCCCGTGGGGTTGACATCATCAATCTCGGCATTGGCGACCCTGACTTGCCGACACCCAAACCTATTATTGACGCACTGGCCCGCGCGGCTGCCGACCCCAAGAACCACCAATATCCGTCCTATGAAGGCATGCTGGCCTTCCGCAAGGCTGTGGCCGACTGGTATCGGCGGCGGTTCAATGTCCTGCTCGATCCGGGGTCGGAAGTACTGACGCTGATTGGTTCCAAGGAAGGCATCGGGCACATCCCGCTCGCGTTTGTGGACAAGGGCGACGTCGTGCTGGTACCCAGCCCCGGCTATCCGGTCTATCCCGTGGCAACCAACTTTGCGGGCGGCAAGGTGCATCTGATGCCGCTTACGAAGAAAACCGAGTTTCTGCCTGATCTGAAGGCGATCCCGGTCAGTGTGGCGAAGAAAGCGAAACTGATGTTTTTGAATTCGCCGAATAATCCGACGTCTGTCGTCATGGGCAAGGACTATTTTAAGCAGGCGATCGCCTTCGCCCAGAAGTACAGGATTATCATCTGTCACGATGCAGCTTATTCAGAAATTTTCTACGACGGCCGGCGGCCGGCAAGTTTTCTGGAAGTCGAGGGCGCCAAGGACGTCGGCATCGAATTTCATTCGCTCTCGAAGACCTACAACATGACCGGCTGGCGTATCGGTTTTGCGGTCGGCAACAAGCAGGTGCTCAACGGGCTGCTCAAGATCAAGAGCAATCTGGATTCGGGCTGTTTCCAGGCCGTGCAGGAGGCCGGCATCGCGGCGTTGAATCTCGACGATTCCGTGACGGACGGCCTGCGAACAATTTATCAGGAGCGGCGCGATACGCTAGTGCCAGGGCTCAAACAAATCGGGCTGGAGGTGGATGCCCCGCCTGCCGCATTTTATGTGTGGGTGAAGGTGCCCAAGGGCTACAAGTCGGCTACGTTCACGGCGCATCTATTGGACAAGGCCGGGATTGTAAC
>VGXF01000026.1 GCA_016873435.1 Nitrospira sp. | reverse complement strand
TCAAGGCTCCGGAGTGATGAATACGAAAACCGACAAGGCTTTCTATGGTGTCGGGTCAATAATCGGCATCAAGAACGAGCCACTGGCCTGGGAAGCGGCGGAAAACCGGGCACGCGCCGAAATCGCAAGAAACTTCAAGGCCTATACTGACTACCTGATGCGGGACTTTGCCACAGCCACCAACGTCAGCGACTTCACCAAGTCTGAGGAACAGCAGAAAGTTGAACGGGCGCTCAAGACCGTCTCAACCGTGACCCTGAACGGCGTACGGCCGGTCGAACGCTACAAGGACAAGGAAAGCGGCATCTATTATGTGCTCGCCAAGCTCGAACTCGCCGACGTTAAGAGCAATCTCGAGGAATCGAAAGAGCTGAGCGCTGAAGCACGCGATTTCGTTCGGAAGAACGCGGACCGGTTGTTCGACACGCTCGAGAAAGAGCAAGGCAAGCAAGCACCGAAATAGCTGCCAGGCATGAGACGTAAGGGGTGCCGGTCATGGGTAAACAAACTACCTTCAGGTCATCAATAACTCAAGATTCACCAACGAACAGTCCCGCATGGCCTGCAATCACTCTCCTGGCCATGCTGGCTCTCCTGCCGGCGTGTGGGGCCGAAACAAAAGTCACCCGCGTGGACACCGGTCTGATCATCGACCTGAGCGGCCGCTGGAACGATACCGATTCCCGCATCGTCGCTGAAGCGATGGTCAAGGAGGCGCTCGGCACGCCCTGGCTTGATAATTTCATCCGTGATCATCGCGGCAAGCAGCCAGTTGTGGTCGTTGGCACGATCACGAACAAGAGCCACGAGCACATCAACACCCAGACCTTTGTGACCGATCTACAGCGCGAACTAGTGAACTCGCAGAAAGTCACCTTCGTAGCCGGACGCGGCGAGCGGGAGGAAATTCGACAGGAGCGGGCCGAGCAGGCCGCCCATGCCCGTGAGGACACGCAAAAGTCTCCCGGCAAGGAGATCGGCGCCGACTATATGATGAAGGGCTACATTTCCACCATCCTCGACGAAGCCGGAGGTACGAAGGCCGTCTACTACCAAGTGGACCTCGAGCTGGTGAATTTAGAAAGCAACGTCAAGGCCTGGTTCGGGCAGAAGAAGATCAAGAAAGTCGTGGAACGCAAGCGGACGGTGTTCTGACCAGCCAGCCCCTCGGTACCGATCGTCTCACTAAACGCCTCGCTGTGACTGCGCGTAGCGCCAACTTTCTACTCCTCCTGTTAGCGCTTCCTCTGAGCGCCTGCGGTCCCTCCGTCAATCGCTATGCCCTGATTGAGGAAAGCTTGCGCGCAGGGGACGTCCAACGTGCGGATGCGATTGTCGAAAGCGCCCAATCCCAATACAATAACGCGAGCCAAGTGCTCTATCGCATGGACCGCGGCATGACCCTTCATTTGGCTGGACGCTACGAGGACAGCACGGCCGTGCTCGAAAAAGCTGACCAGGAAGTCGAACAGCTCTACACGCGTCGGATTTCCACTGACGTCAAGGCGATGCTCTACAACGATTCGGTGCTCCCGTACGAAGGTGCTACGTACGAGCAGGTGATGCTCAACATCATCAAGGCGCTCAATTATGCGCTGGCCGGCCGTCTCAGTGAGGCCCTTGTGGAAGCGCGGCGGGTGGATCACCGGCTCAACGTCCTGTCCGATCAGGCGGGTGAGAAGCCGGACACCTATCGCGACGATGCGTTTGCACGCTACCTGAGCGGCGTTCTCTTCGAAGCTGCTGGCGAATTGAATGATGCCTTTATTGCTTACCGCAAGGCCTTCGCCGCTTATGGGGTCGCACAGGCCGGAGCCCGCACACCGACGCCCCTCACGCTCCGCACCGATCTCCTGCGTATCACCGACGCGCTGCGGCTCACTGAGGAACACGACCGGTACCGGCAGTCATTTCCGAATTTGAGGTGGCAACCGGATGCTGAGGCCGCTACGCGTGCACAAATTGTCATCGTTGGCTACCATGGTCGCGCGCCCTATAAGCAGGACCAGCTCATTGATCTACCAATCAGCAAGGAAGCACTCACGCTAGTGCTGCTGAACAAGACTGCAGGCAAGCCCAACTCTCAAGAGGCTCGCGTTGATGAACGCACGCTCGTAGGCTTAAGCGGACAGATCGTTCGCGTCGCGCTGCCCCAGCTCATTCTTCAGAAAACCAGAGTCGCATATGACCAGATCAGCGTCGTCGGGCAAGACCAGGCCGTCACGAGTAAGACCGAACTGGCACAGGACGTGAGCGCTCTGGCTGCCAGGGAGTTTTCCGAGCAATTTACTAGCATTGCCGTTAGGGCCGTGGCGCGAGTTGCGCTTAAATATGCTCTGGCCGAAGGCGTCAAACTTGGGGCGCAGGCCGCGGCCGGCCGCGATGCCGGTCCGCTTGTGGGCTTGATCGTCGGCGGTCTGGCCAAGGCTATGGCTAATGCCACGGAGGTTGCGGATACGCGCAGTTGGCGGACACTGCCGGACGAAATCAAAATCGCGCGACTGTGGGTACCGGTCGGGACCTACGAAGTCCGCATCCAACCAATGGGACAGCACGGTGGACAAATCGGCCGAGAGGTGGTGAAAACTGTGACGCTTCGGAGCGGAGAAACTACGTTCATCACTGACCGGGTGATGGAATAAAATGGAGGAACGGTCATGACGAAGTCCCCGGGCAGTGTCATCTGGGCGGCAGTGCTAGCAACCGGACTACTGTTCGGTTGCACCAGCCATCGATCGCAACCGGCCTGGGTGAACGGGACGAGCCCCGACTATTCCGCTGATCAGTATCTGTTAGGCGTCGGGCAGGCAGATTCGCGCCCCTCAGCCGAACAGCGAGCCTATGGAGCGGTCGCACGCATCTTCACGGCGAGGGTGGAAGCCGAATCCAAGGACTGGGAATCCTTTCTTGCCCTCGAAGCTGGGAGCGCAACCCGCACGGAGCGGCGGCTCACGCTCGATCAGCTTACGCGCGTCTCGACAGACAAGGTACTCGAAAATGTTCGTGTGCTGGACGCGTGGGAACATCCACAGACCGGTCAGCATTATGCCCTGGTCGGCCTGCACCGCGCGCAGGCAGGGACAGCGCTCTCGGAACGACTGACCCAACTGGACCACTCGATCGAATCCGATGTCAGCGAATCGCGCCAAGCATCGGAACCGCTGGCGCGCATCCGCAGTCTACGGCGCGCGATGAAGAATCTCGTCCTTCGGGAAGTCTACAATACCGATTTGCGGGTGATTCGCCCAAGTGGGCAAGGGACGGTGGCCCCGTATCGGATCAGTGAGTTGACAGGAGCCGTCGAACAGGTTATGACCGCCACTCTCGCGGTGAGAGTCGAAATCCAGGGGGACCAGACTGACGCCATTCGGCGTGCCGTGATCGAAGGGCTGCTCCGAGAAGGGCTGCCGGTCACGGACAAGGTCCCAGCCGGCAGCGATAAGGGTAAACCGCTCGAGTTGCTGGTCACAGGCGCGGCGCGGCTCTTCAATCTGGATGTGCCAGACCCGCGGTTCCGCTTTGTGCGCTGGTGCACCGATTTCGTGATTGCGGACCCAAGCAGCCGGCAAGTCATCGGCGCCGTATCGCGGGGAGGGCGCGAAGGCCATCTGACGCAGAGCGAGGCTCAGGCCAAGGCGTTGCGCATCATGCAGCAAGATGTGTCGTCGGAGCTGGCTCGGATTCTCGCTGGCTATGTCTATGGCGACACAGCACCGGCAGCCACGCTGCCACCGTCCGTCTGTCCGAAAGAAACGCGGGGAGACGGTTCACCGAAACCGCCTTTATAAGGAGACGACCAGGACATGGCTCGATCCTCATTCAAAAATTCGCGTTCGCCCCGCAAGACACCCAGCCGGGTATCCAAGCAACGGGCGGTCGAACGGATCAAGCGTGACACCGAGGCAGTCAACAAGGCTAGTCTAATGGTCATGTTGCGCCAGCAAGGCTATGAAGAAATTCCGATTGAGGACATTCAGGATCGACTGTCGAAATTGAGAACCGCGCTCGCAGAATTTATCGTTTCTCGGAGAGGCTAGTTGCTATGCCGTATTATTATTTTGACTCCACAGCGTTGGTGAAACGCTACAGCCGTGAACGCGGATCCCGCATCGTCAACAGCCTGATGACGAAGCGGGACAAGACCATCCTCATCGGCGGCCCGACGATCACCGAGTTCTATGCGGTGTTCGCGCAAAAGACTCGCGAGGGACAACTCACGCGCGACGATTGGTATACGGTCCTGTTCAAATTCGAAGCGGAGTCCCTGCGCGGCGTCTATCACTTTGCTATTCCAACCAGCGAGACCTTTACCAGCACCAAGGAACTGTTGTTCCAGTATCCGCACCTGCACACGCCACAGGCCGTCCATCTCATGCTGGCACAGGAATTTAAATCGCTACGGCTCACGATAGTCAGTACGGATCGCCAGATACTGGAACTCTGTAAGCCGCTGGGCATGAACGCCATCAATCCTGAAGACGAGTGATCACAAAACACTGAAGCAGTATTGTTGAAAGATAACCGCGGAGGGGAGGCCAGAGTGATTTACTGGGTGAAGGTCGTGTTTGTAGACAACCAGGAGCTATTCGTAGGGGATGCAATCCGCCATACGATCAGCGAGGACATGGAAGTACTGGAAGTAGACACGGCGAAGGAGGTCACAATCATCCCCATGAAGCAGATTAAGTACATCTCCTGCGACGCCACGGTGTTTGCTAATAAA
>VGXF01000025.1 GCA_016873435.1 Nitrospira sp. | reverse complement strand
AGATGGGGCTTGACGAGATCGGACACCTGCTGTCGTGCAATCGCGATGGCACGTTCATCGAGGGCTATGACGCACGCATCGAGTTTAAGCGTAGCCAGACCATCATGGGCGGCGCCAGCTATTGCGATTTCCGCTATCGCATGTCGGGAAAAAAGGCGGGTTGAGCGGCGAGTCCTGGCTCGGCGCAGTGGCGAGGTGTCGTGGTAGAGAGTTGGGTGGGTGCCCACGGTCGGGTGGGTGGCTGGCCTCGGTGTCGGCTCGCGCTCCACGGCTTGTAGGCCGCGTATAGGAGGTCCAACTTCAGAGGTCTAACTTCGAGTCTAAGTATACTTGGAGTTTAAACCTTTTTTAATAAGGAGTACCTGATGGATCGCAGAAAATTTGTTGCTGGAACTGCAGCTTCAATTTCGGGAATGGTATTGCCTAGTCTGTCAGAGGCTCAGTTTCAGGATTGGCCCTCGCGTCCGGTCAAGATCGTGGTGCCAAGCGTTCCTGGCGGTAGTCTCGATATTTTGTCCCGACTTTTTGGCCGGGGTATGGGCGAGCGCCTAGGCCAGCAGTTTTTGGTTGAGAATAGGGCTGGCGGAGGTGGCAATATCGCGTTCGATGCTGTAGCAAAATCACGCCCCGATGGTTACACCATCATGATCGCCTCAGACCCCCTGGCTGTGAATCCAGCTATGTTTAGTAATCTAGCATTTGATCCGCTGCGCGATTTTGCACCCATCATCATGATCGCGACGCTTTCTCAGGTACTAGCGATTCACCCTAAAGTTCAAGCTGCTAGCTTTGCAGAATTCGTGGCACTAGGTCGATCACGCTCGAAAGCCATCACGGTTGGCACCTCAGGGAACGGCTCACCTGGTCATCTAGCCGTAGCGCTCATGGTTCAGGCTGGGATTCCGCTTGTGCACGTACCCTATCGCGGAGCGGGCGCCGCTTTAGTCGATGTCGTCGGTGGCCAAATTGACGCCACTATCGTGACCCTTCCAGCGACGATCGGCTTCATCAGGCAGAACCAGCTTCGTGCGCTTGCTGTTAGCTCTTCAAGACGCTCGCGCTTCGCGCCTGAATTACCTTTAATGTCGGAGGCGGTTCCAAGTATCATAGTTGATTCTTGGCAAGCTTTTTTCGCTCCAGCCGGTACCCCTCGTGAAGTGATTGGGCGACTAAATACTGAATTTTCTACATTGCTCAAAACAAAGGAAATAATTGACAGCTTTCAGATCCAGGCCTTTGAAGCTGGCGGTGGATCACCCGAGGATCTTGGCAAGTTCCTGCGCGCTGAGACAGCTCGCTGGTCGCCAATAATCAAGGCCGCTGGAATCCGTGCCGATTGAACTACGTAAAACTTCACTTTGCATGATTCGAGGCGCTTAACGAAAAACCGCCTTGTTATTGTGGCTCGCGAGATCAACTAAACAGGAACATGCCATGAAGCGTAAACCAATCATCTTTAATGAGCAGCGGCTGAATGCGTTGATGGACCTTAAGGGCATCGACCTGATAATCGTTCGCGGAACAGAAAACTCTAAATATATCAGCGAGTTCTTCCACAACGGTGCCAACCTCGGGTACAGGCCGTTCACGGTGTTCTATTTTCGTGACCCCGCAATGAAGCCTGCTTTCGTTGTGCCGGCGGTCGATTTACATCTCGCTATGGATTCGACCTGGATCGAGGATGTGCGCGCTTATGCGATGGCTGAATTCTTCACAGATCTCGATGTTCGTTTCTACAAGGATTTTTTTGAAGCGGCAAAGGACATTCTGCAAGAAAGAAATGTCAAGGGTTTTACGATCGGAACCGAGGGCGAGAACCTTACCACGGGATTCCGCAAGAAGCTCGAGGAGATTTTGGCCGGCAACAAGCTTGTCGATGTAGCGCTCGACATGGATATCGTACGAATGGTAAAGACACCTGAAGAAATTCGCCGTTTACGTAAGGCGACAGAAATAACAGTCAGGGCACACGAGAGTTTTCGTGCTGCGATCATACCCGGCAATACTGATGAAGACCTTACCCGAGTAGCCCTCGGACGCATGATCGCTGAAGGTGCCGACGGGATTCACTTCATCAATGTGGGGTGTGGTCCGAAGACTTCATTCGCTGCGCACAGCCCGTTCCCAACAGGGCACCAGATGCAAGTCGGTGATTTCGTCAAGGTGGACATGGGTGCAATGTACCGCGGATACCCGGCAGATTTTGTACGCTCTTATTTTATTGGACAAGCCACCGACCGGCACAAGAAAATCTGGGCTCGGCTCAACGAAGTGCAAGTCGAACTGGGTATGTGGCTCAAGCCGGGCTTGACCGGGGGCGAGATATTTGAGCGTGGGTACAGCCACATCAGCAAGTACCTGCCTAATTTCCCGAGGGAATTTGTTGGGCACGGCCTAGGCCTCAACCCTCATGAGCAGCCGCGAATGAACCAAGTAAATCGTACGGTGCTCGAAAACGACACGGTAGTATGCCTTGAATTTAGTTACTACCATGAAGGCGTCCGCCATCACACTGAGGATACGTTTCTAATTAAGGCTGGCGGTGTGGAGCACTGGACTGCAAATTGCCCGCGCGAACTCGTTGTCCCCGCGTAGGTCTGGACAAGACCGAAAAACGCCTTATCACCACTGGAGGGCGGATCACCTGCTGACTCAGGACGGTGATACCCTCGCGGATCAAAGAAAAGGTGCTCTCAATCTCCTTTACACCGAGCGCAGCTCCCGAATTGGTGAAGGATCTGCGATCCATGCGACCTCACCGCTGTTTGCCGATTTTCTCGCCTGTGCGTCCGTATTTAGATAGGTCTGGGCATTGGAGGTTCGTGATGCGCATTCCCCGATTGTTGCTCTGGACGTTATTTGCTCTTGCCGCTAGCGCGACGCAAGCGCAAGAATGGCCTTTGAAGCCGGTCAAGGTGATCGTCCCCTTCCCGCCTGGCGGCGGCACCGACACCGTGGCACGCCCGCTGTCGGCCAAGCTCTCGCAGATGCTCGGTCAGCAGTTCGTCATCGACAACCGCGGTGGCGCCGGCGGTACCATCGGCGCGACGCTTGCCGCCAAGTCGCCGAATGACGGCTACACCGTGCTGCTCGCGCCCGTGCACCTGTCGGTGGCGGTCACGGCCTACAGGACCCTGCAGTACGATCTCGAGAAGGACCTCGCGCCGGTAACCTCGGTCGCGGTCTTTCCGGACGTGATGGTGGCGGCCGCGCGGGTACCGGCGAAGAACCTCGGCGAGCTGCAGGCCTACGCGCAATCGAACCAAGGCAAGCTCAATTGCGGCTCGGCGGGCAACGGCACCACGCGGCACCTGTCCTGCGAGTTGTTCAACACCGCCGCGGGCGTAAAGGCCACCCACGTGCCCTACAAGGGAACCGGGCCTGCGACGCAGGCTCTCCTGGCGGGCGAGGTCGACTGGGTGTTCGAGGCCCTGGGCAGCGCCGCCTCGCACATCCGTGCCGGGAAAATCCGCCCGATCATGGTCACCTCGGCAAGGCGCTCGCCGTCCTTTCCCGACATCCCGACGGCGATCGAATCGGGCCTTGCCGGATTCGAGATCACCTCCTGGTACGGTATCTGGGTGCCGGCCGGCACGCCGCGTGCTATGGTGCAGAAGCTTCAGGCGACGGTCGCCAGGGCCTTCGACGAGGCCGACATCAAGGAGCTCTGGTTCAAGCTCGGCGCCGAACCGGGCGGCTCCACGCCAGAGGCGTTCGGCGTATTCGTGCGACGCGAGATCGAGAAGTGGGGCAAGGTGGTGCGCGAGGCAGGCGTCAAGGTTGAATAAACTCGAACCCCGAGCAGGCGCGTGTGGCGGCCCGATGTGCCCAAAGCCGCCTGATCCTCAATCGGAGAGCGGTTTTGCAACGGGGCTGACGATGCCCGTGGTCCCGCTCGCGCCAATGCTCCAATTCGCTTCGGAATGAGGTGATTGGTGTCGATTCAGGGACTGAATCCTCATAGAAAGCGAGTAGTCTTCGCCAAACAGCGCACGCTTGGCCGCGCTGACTTACTCCCGGGATGGGAGTAATGTTGTCCATCAGAAAAAAAGTGGTTTAAAATTCCTGTACTCCTCTGAACTTACCGCAAGTGCCAGTTGACGGGCGGTCTCAAAAGCGTGATGAGGCTGAACCGCAAGGATTAAAAAAACGGATGGACTTAAAAAAAGTCGAGCGCGTTTACTCGAACTACGCAGCGGTCTATGACCGCATTTTCGGCCGGGTGTTTCACGAGGGCCGCGAGTCGGCTGTTCGTAACCTAGAGGTCAAGCCCGGCGAGCGCGTACTGGAAGTCGGTGTCGGTACCGGCCTTTCTCTTCCGCTCTACCCGTCTCACTGCCATGTCACGGGCATCGATCTCTCTGGCGGCATGCTGGACAAGGCGCGCGAACGGTCGGCCGTGCAGGGGCTCGTTCACGTCGAGCTGCATCAGATGGACGCTGGTAACATGAAATTCACGGACGACAGCTTCGATACGGTCGTAGCGGCCTATGTCGTGACCGCAGTGCCGGATTACCGGTCGGTCGTAGCCGAGATGATCCGGGTCTGCCGAGCGGGCGGGCGGATCATCCTTCTCAATCACTTCAGCAACGGCAACAAGCTGATCGCCGCGGTCGAAAAGGTCATTTCACCGCTCTGCAAGCATATCGGTTTCCGCACCGACCTCGCGCTGCACCACGTGCTGGAAGGTACATCGCTGCAGGTGGCCCGAAAGGACATGGTCAATCCCCTCCGCTTCTGGCATCTCGTCGAATGCATCAATCAGAAGAACGGAGCAAATCATGCCCCGAATAACAACTCCCGTCCCCACTCGAACTGAGTTCCTTTAAATTCTTCTTTATTCTTCACGCAGGTCGCGGCGATGGCTGCTCCTTGCGCGGCAGGGCATCGAACGCGACGCGGTTGGCGAGGCCTGTAGCCTTGATCGCATCAAGATGGAGCGCGGCGTTGTCGGCCCAGAACAGGACGTGGATCAAATCGTGATCCTTCGCGCGCGCGCGACCACCGGCCAGCGCTCGGCGGCTCGGCCATCGCGCACCGCCCAGACCTCGCTCTGCAAGGCCACCGTCGGGCAGATGTGGCGCGGAATGC
>VGXF01000024.1 GCA_016873435.1 Nitrospira sp. | reverse complement strand
TGCGGCGGTAGGGTAACCGGCACAGCGTTTCAGCGGGTCGGGTACAGTACAAGCCAGTCGGGATTCGTCCTGCGTGCGCGGACGAAACGACTGGCTTTTTTATTGCGCAGATTGAGGAGTTGCGAGAAGGGCACGAATGGGAATTGAATTCGGCACAACGGCGTGGGTGCTGGTCCCGCTGCTGCCGTTGCTGACCGTGGTTATCGTGGCGGTCGGCCCGCGCGAGTCGTGTGAGCGGCGCGCGCGGATCGGCATGCTGCCCATCGTCGCAGCATTCTTCGGCGCCGTTGTGATCCTGGCACTAGTGTCTGTACAGGGGCCGGTTACTGTCCGGTGGTACGAGTCGTCGGCTCCCGCCAATCTCGCCCTGCCGGTCGGCTTCTACTTCGATCGCCTTAGTGCGGTGATGATGGTGCTGATCACGGGCATCGCCACACTCGTCTATCGCTACTCTATAGGCTTTATGCAGCAGGAACATGGGTACGCTCGGTTTCTCGCGTTGATGATGCTGACCGTGTTCATTCTGTTATGCATGGTCTCGAGTGCGAACCTGGTGATGCTGTTCGTCTTCTGGCAGCTGCTGACCTGGCAGTTGTATCTCCTGGCCCACCGGTACGACCATCAGCCCACGCTTGACGGCACGTTCAAGAAATTTATGCTGCTGCGGACAACGGATGTGGTCTTTCTTGCGGGCATCGTGGTGGCCTACGTGCTGTACGGCACGATCGAGTTTCAGGAGCTGGCTCTGCGCGCTGCGTCGACACCGGTAATGCTGGCGCTCTGGCCCGGCGTGATCGAGATCAGCGGCACCACAATGATCACGCTGCTCATCTTTATCGGAGCTATGGGCAAATCGGCGCAGGTGCCGCTGTGCATGTGGCTGCCCGCCTCCCTCTATGCGCCGACCCCGGTGTCGGCGCTGCTCCACGCCGGCATTATTAACGCGGGGGGATTTTTGCTCAATCGCTTGGCGCCCCTCTACGGACTGAGCCCGACCACGCTGCACATTGTCTTCGCCATCGGCATGCTGACGGCTATCCTGGGTGCCAGCATGATGTTGGTTCAGAACGACATCAAGCAGACGCTCGTGTTCTCTACCGTTGGGCAGATGGGCTATATGATCATGGAGTGCGGCCTCGGCGCCTTCGCGCTGGCGATTTTCCATCTCATGGCGCACGGGCTCTTCAAGGCGACCGCCTTTCTGAATGTTGGCCACGTGATCCACAAGGCTCGACAGGAAATGATGCTGCCGCATGTGAGTCATGGTGCGGAGGAATTTGAGCTGCCGCGGCTGACCTGGGCCACGGGGTTTCTCACAACGCTCCTGCTGCCGCTGGTGATTTTGCTCGCGACCCATGGCGTGCTCGCGATCCCGCTGTTGGAATCCCAGGGGGTCCTCATCTTTCTGTTTTTCGCTTGGGCCACCTCCTCGCAGGCCATTCTGACGCTGACGCGGATGCGGGCGGTGGCGTCGTGGAAGGTGTCCCTGGCCATGCTGGGCACGCTCATCTTTGTAGTCTTTGTCTATCTGTTCGCTGCGGAAAGCTTCACGCGTTTCCTGTATCCCAATCCAGACGATGTGGCGCGTTATTTCCAGGCGGCTGCGCTCCCCGGGCGGCTGTTCGATGTGTTGGTCGGCGGGACGGTGGTGGTGACGGTTCTGAGTTGGGCCTATCTCTATGCCCGGGCGCATGGACGCACGGGGCCCATGCCGGCCTGGGTGGAGGAATTACAGCGCCGTCTCTATGTCCTGTGCATGAACCGGTTGTATCTGGATATGCTGCATGCGCGGTTCGGTCGGAGCGTGATGCGTCTGGCCAAGGAAGTGGACAAGCGCGCCTTCGAGCGGTTGCCATGATGGGCGACGGGCTGTCGTCAGCCTGGCTTGCCGCCACGCCCGTCGCTGGGGCAGTGGTGGGGCTTGCCCTGTGGGCACGGCCGCAGGTGCTGAAAATCTGGACGCTGGCTGCTGCACTCGCCGGTTTTGCGGTGCCGTGTTTTATGATCGGTGGAACGGCGGGCGGGAGTGGCACCTTCTGGTTTCTGTACATGCTCCCCTTGGCGGCGGTTCTCTCGCTGCTTGGCCAGCCGGCGCATCCGGACAATCGGGCCGCATGGCTCTGGACGTTGGTGCTGTTAGGGCTTGGCCTTGGCGCACTGACCGACGGTGCCGGGTTAAGACCCATGCTGTTAGTGCTGATCATCGGGTTGATCAGCGGGTTGCTCTACTGGTATCGAAGCGTGGCAGGGCATCTGCCATGGTGTGGCATCGGTACCTACGGCCTGGGCGTGGTGAGTTTACTGGTTGCACTGGTCGCCGTGCCGCCGGTTTCTACGACGGCGTTTCTAGCAGCCTGTGCCATATTGTTACCTCTCACACCGTTGCACGGCGGTTACGTCGCGGCTCTCAGGGGTCTGCCGGGCAACCTGCCCGGGTTCCTGGCCGTGATGCTGCCTGTGCTCGGCATGCACGGCCTCCTGACACTGTTGCCACATATGTCCCGCGATGTCTGGGGGGCGGTGTCAGCCTTGGCGCTCGCGAGCGCGCTCTATGGCACACTTAAGGCTTTAGTGCAGACGCGTGTGCGGTTGTTGGCGGCCTATACGGGTCTGTCGTTCTACGCAATCCTCTGGTGGTATGTCGCAGCGACCCGGTCGGCACCGCCGCAAACGACCGTCTATCTGCTCGCTGTCGGTTTCGTGACAAGCGGGTTTCTGCTGGCCTGGCATGCGGTGCAGGCCCGTTATGGCGACGTGGACCTGTGTGCGATGCGGGGATTGGCTTCCATGATGCCGCGGTTTTCGACGTTGTTCTTTTTGCTGACGCTGGCGGCGATCGGTCTGCCTCCTTTCGGCGTCTATGCTGGCTTCATGGGAATGCTATTGACTCCCTCGATCCCGCTCTCCGGCGCGCTGGTGGTGATCATTGGTGCTGTGCTGGCCTCTTGCTGGTACGTGCTCGGCCTGGCGCAGCAACTCCTGTTCGGCCGGCACCGGCCGGATCTGCGATACCGTGATTTGTCTTCGACTGAGACGGCGGCGCTGATCCTGATCGTTGCACTACTGACGGTACTGGGAGTCGTACCGCCCCGCCTACTGGATGCCGGTGCGCCAGACCCACGGGTGCAGGCGATGGAGTCTTCGCTATGGCATCGGTAACGCCGGCGCGCTATAGCGATGTGCAGCGGATGGAGCTGCGCGGGACGATCCGCCTCGCCAGCGAGGTTATTGCCCAGTACTGGCCGATGCGGACCTTTGTCCACCATAATCCACTGCACAGCCTTGAATATCTCAAATTTGAAGAGACGGTGAAACGTGGCCGGCAGCTGGTGGGCGGGAACGGCTACCTGCCCGGCGAGCTCTATCGCGGCTATGTCAAGTCGGGACGGATCGGTCGCGCGCACCTCGACGAGGCGCTGAAGCCGCTGGCGAGCGACAAGCGGGTGATGGTCGGGACCCGTGCCGTCTCGCACGCAGAGGTGCTGCGTGCCTGTCTAACGCACGGGCTCTGCGCACCCACTGAGGAGCCGCTTGATGCGCTGCTCACGGAGCCATCTGTTGAGGATCTGGCCAGCCGATTGACTGGAGTGCTGATACCGCCGACGTTGCACGAGCGGGCATCACAACGGGTGCGCGAAGATCAGGCGGCCCTCGGGCACACTCTCACCTTGTCGCACTGGTGCGATCTCGTGTTGAAGACCGACATTGTCGAGCAGGTCAATGGCGAGCTCATCAAATGGTGCGAGGCGTTTCTGGACGAAGGCCACGCCACGTGGCCCATGCCCGGTCGAGATGCAGATTTCTATCGGGCTTGGAAGTCGCTCATGCAATATGAATGGTCGCCCTGTGGCATCGCGAACAGCGAACGTGCAATCGCGGGTCTGCCTGAGGATCCCGAAGATGCGGTGCTCGACAGCCTGGCGATGCTGGCGATCCCCGAGGCGCTTTGGCAGAATTATCTCTCGCTCCAGATGGCTGCGCTACCAGGTTGGGCCGGCTTCATCAAATGGCGAGCTGAGGAGCGAGACTATATCTGGCAGAAGGCCCATCCCGCTGGGCTGGTGAAGTTTCTCGCCATCCGCCTCTGGTACGTGTGCGAGCTGGTTCAGCGGGCCTGCCGGAGTTCGCTGGGCATCGACGGAAATTATCGCGCAGTGCTGGACTATATGCATGACCGGCCCCGCGAGTATTTCTTGCGGCGCGAGCGTCTCGCCGGACGTCTGCCGGCCACCTACGCTGAGGAGATCGACCGGTGGTGTCGCAACGTCGCCTCGGGCGAGGCCTGGGACGCGCTGGCCGAGCGCTATCAGAAAGAATTTGGTCCCCGCCTGGCTGTTGCGTTCAGGCGGGCAGGCGCGCGGCGGCTGCTTGGGCTGGCGGCGGCGCTGGACCTGAATCCGTCTGCGCTGTCAGGGGCCGCATCGGTCGATCTGGCAGCGATCCTCCATTGGATGGATGCGTTCCCGGAATCGGACCATGGTCCAGTCTGGCTCAAGGCGTTCGAGGCCGGCTATCACGAATCGCTTATGGCAAAACTGACGGACAATCTGCACCACAAGGGGTCATCCGCATCGACACGGCCGGCCACGCAGTCCGTGTTCTGCATCGATGTGCGTTCCGAACCGTTCCGGCGTCATCTGGAGACGGTCGGCGCGAACGAAACCTACGGCTTTGCTGGATTCTTCGCCGTGTTCATCCGCTACCGGGCGTGGGGCAAGGAGCACGACACGGAACAGTACCCGGTGATCATGCGGGCGAAAAATGAGGTGCGGGAGATCCCCCGCAGCTATCGCGACTACGCAGCCTCCGGGCACGAGTCTCGGGCCAAGCTGGTTCACGCCGGCCACACGCTCTTGCACGATCTGAAGGAAAACGTGGTGACGCCCTATGTCATGGTGGAGTCGCTGGGGTGGTTGTACAGCTTGCCGATCGTCGGGAAAACGATTCTGCCTACCTGGTACGCCCATGCCGTGGCCTGGCTGAAGAAGCGGTTCGTACCGGCCTTATCCACCTGCATGACGGTGGACAAACTCCCGTCTGCCGAGATCGAGCAGACGGTGGCGGAGGAGCAGCGCGTCCGGATAGGGAAGGCACTGCACGAGCGGCTGGGGTTGCACGGCGCGCGGATCGAACCGGCCTTTGTCGAGGCCCTGTGGCAACGGGCAATGAACGGCGACGGCGAAGCGAAACCGACTCTGATCAAAATGGCCGGGCAGGCAGGTCTTCCGGCCAGTAAACTGGAGGCTTTCATTGATGTCCTGCGGCGAGAGTACAGGGTGGATCAACGCGGGGCCTTTGCACAGAAAGAACATGCCACGCGGACGGGGTTTACGCTCGACGAGCAGGCGTTGACGGTGGACACGGCACTGCGCATGATGGGCCTGACGAAGGATTTTGCGCGGCTGGTGCTTTTCTGCGCGCACGGTAGTACGTCGGAGAACAATCCATTCGAAGCCGCGCTTGATTGCGGCGCCTGTGGAGGCAACGAAGGCCATCCCAATGCGCGCGTGCTGGCCGCGATGGCGAACAATTCGCGTGTCCGGGAGCGGCTGGCCAAAACCGGCCTCGTGATTCCAGCCGACACGCATTTTCTAGCCGGCCAGGTGGATACGACGACGGACGAGACGAAACTGTTTGATCTGGAGGATCTCCCGTCCACCCACACGGCTGACATCGAACGTTTGAAGGTGCAGTTGCAGGAAGCCGGACGGCGAACCAGTCTGGAGCGGTGCACCCGGCTCCCGGACGCGCCGGCGGCACTCACGCCGGAACAGGCGGCCGCGCACACGCGACAGCGCAGCGTGGACTGGAGCCAGGTGCGGCCCGAATGGGGACTCTCCGGCAACGCGGCCTTTATCATCGGCCGGCGCACGCTCACAAGGGGACTTGATCTGGAGGGGCGCGTGTTTCTGCACTCCTATGATTATCGTGAGGATCCAACTGACAAACTGCTTGAAGTGCTGATGACGGCCCCGCAGGTCGTTGCGCAGTGGATCAATATGGAGCACTATTTCTCGGTCACCGACAACGACATCTACGGGGCCGGGAGCAAGGTGTATCACAACGTCGTGGGGCGGTTTGGCATCATGTCGGGGCCGTGGAGCGACCTGCGGCTGGGGTTGGCCTGGCAGACCATGATGAACGGTGAGCACCCCTATCACGAACCGATGCGCCTGACGACGGTCATCGAAGCGCCGTGCGCACGCATCGAAAAGCTGATCGCGCGGCACGAAGTCCTGAAGAACTTTTATCATCATGAGTGGGTCCATCTGTTGGCGCTGGACCCGGAAGGTAGGGTATTCTATCGGTATCTGCCGACAGGGGAATGGAGCCGAGTGGCTGGTTCGGTGGGGCAGTGACCCCTGGCGCACTCGAAAGGAGTGGAGACATGGGCGAGCTGACGTTACATTCGATGAAGGAAATTCGCGTGATTGTCTCAGGCGAGCAGCGGTCGTTCGTCACTGAGCTGCTGGATCGGGTCGGGGCCAGCGGCTATACGATCATCGGTAACGTGTCCGGTAAAGGCCATCACGGCGTACACGAGGCGCACTTTATGTTTAGCGACATGGAAAGCCAGATCATGATCATGGCGGTGCTACCAGCCGAAAGAGTGGAACCGTTGCTGGCCGGACTGAAGCCGCTGTTTGAGAAGCACTCGGGTGTGATGTTCGTGTCGGACGTGTCCGTTACCCGGCGCGAACGGTTTTAATCCGCCGCCACGTCCTCTTCATTGCAATTGTGCTCAGGCCTCACTTAGGATGGGGTCTGCGGGGACGATCTGTGCA
>VGXF01000023.1 GCA_016873435.1 Nitrospira sp. | reverse complement strand
TCTCGCAACTCCTCAATCTGCGCAATAAAAAAGCCAGTCGTTTCGTCCGCGCACGCAGGACGAATCCCGACTGGCTTGTACTGTACCCGACCCGCTGAAACGCTGTGCCGGTTACCCTACCGCCGCACGATTACCTGCCGCAGTTGTCTCCGATCTGGCAATACACAGATCGGGGGTGCCGCGCTGACATCCGCGGCACACGACTCTTCTACCACAAGCGCGCGGCGCGCTTAGTGTAAGTGGCCCGCGGCCCCCATGAAGAACAGCATCGGAATCGAAAGCATGAAATTGATCCGCGAGGCGTAGAGCGCCTTCTTTGCCCAAGTGGCCATCTCAGGCGGCGCGGGCTTGCCCGCTGCCGCGTCCGCCGTCGCCGCAATGATCTTCTTCTGGTTGGGCCAAATGATGCCATGCACGTTGCCCATCATGATAAGACCCAACAAACCGCCCAGCCAGGCCGCCTTGTCGCCGGTGCCTTCCAACGACGGATGCGTGAAGTGGATCAGCACGATGCCCGCGAGCACCGTGACCGTCGCACCATGACGGAACCAGTTGAGCGCCGACGGCATCAGCCGTGGAATCACCACGCCCTTCTGTCCTGCGTCCAGGCTCTTTAGAAAACCCGCGTTGATCAGATTAAAGAAATACAGCAGCCCGATCCAGGTAATACCAGCGAGTAAATGAACCCAGCGGACGAATTGCTGCGCCCAAGCCTCAGGACCCGGCGAGGCGCCCGACATCCCCATCCACCCGGCCGTCAGGATACCGGCTAGCACGAACCCGGCGATCATCGTCTGATTGGGATTTTCAAGAAATTTCATTTAGGGCCTCCATACCGGCCTAGAGGTTTACTGCTGTGCAGTCTGTAGCGCACGCTCTGACGAAATGTCAAGTTGTTACCAGAAGGCTCTGGGGACTCGGCGATGGGGAAAAATCAGACTTGTAGCAACTGCTTTTTTCACACTTATAGCCTATCGCTCAAGGCCCCCTCACTTGCCCCTTGCTAGAGGAGCCGATCCACCGCCTCACAAAGCTCCTTGACGGCCTTTGCGGATGCGGTCAGCGCGGCCTTCTCCTCCAGTGACAAGTCGTACTGTTCGATCGCTTCGACGCCCTTGCGGCCCAGCTTGGCCGGCACGCCAACGAAGAGGCCATTGATGCCATACTCGCCCTCGCATTTCACCGCGCAGGGCAGCACGCGCTTCTGATCTTCCAGAACCGACTCCACCATGTCCACGGCGGAAGCCGCCGGCGCGTAGAAGGCGCTGCCGGTTTTGAGCAGATTCACGATCTCCGCACCCCCGTCCTGCGTCCGCTTCACAAGCGCAGCGAGTTTATCTTTGGACAACAGCTCCGTGATCGGCTTGCCCTTGACCGTCGTATACTTGAGCAGCGGCACCATGGTGTCGCCGTGTCCGCCCAGTACCATCGCCTGCACGTCGGTTGCCGGCACATTCAGTGCTTCGGCGATGAAGGCACGAAACCGCGCCGAGTCGAGCACGCCCGCCATGCCCATCACCCGCTGCTTCGGCAGGCCGCTGACCTTGTGCGCGACGTAGGTCATGGCGTCCAGCGGATTCGTGACCAGGATCAGCATGATGTCTGGCGATCGCTTGACCAGTTCCGTCACCACGCTCGTGACAATCTTCGCATTGGTCGCGAGCAGCTCATCGCGGCTCATGCCCGGCTTGCGTGGGATGCCCGAGGTGATCACCGCCACGGCCGAGCCGGCCGTTTCATCGTAGCCGTTGGTGCCGACCACGCGCGTGTTGTAGCCGTGCACCGGCCCGGCCTGCGTCAAATCCAATGCCTTGCCCTGCGGCAGACCCGGCGCGATATCCACCAGCACCACGTCATAGCGGTTTGTCTCAGCCAGCTTCTGCGCCGCCGTACCACCGACGTTCCCCGCTCCGACGACTGTCACCATCGGTCGTGCCATCTCAATGCCCTTCCTCGTGTCCCGTCCAGCCGGCCACCTTGAAATTGATCGTGCAGACGAAATTCTCGCCATCGTAAAAATTTACCTTGATCTTCTTCTTGCCGTAGGTCTTTGCCAGAAAACCCTCGGGGCCGTCAATCAGCTCCTGATAACCGCCCGGCGGATATTCCCCGAGATCGTGGAAGGTCACGATCATGCCTTCCTTCACTTCTTGGAGAATCTTCGCCCGGCAGCGGGGAAAGACTTCCCAAAACTTCACGTCAATTTCGTCTTTCGTCGGCTCGGGCCGATCCTCGCCGGGCTTGACCGGCCGCGCGAACTTCGCCAGCCGCCGCACGTAGGGGTACTGATGGCCGGTGAACAGTTTGTAGAGCCACGGAGGCACGTCGCGGTTCATCGTGGGCGTCGTCCTCTTAGGCCGTCAGCCGCTGATAGATCCGTGGCAGCCGATCTGGCAGAGCCGCCACCTGGTCAATCACCAGAAAACTCACGTCGCCATACATGCGTTTGAGATAACCATCCGCGTTCCGGTCCACGGTGATACAGAAGGGATCCACGCCCGCCATACGCGCCTCGCGCAACGCCCGCTTTGTGTCCTCCAGCGCATACTCATCCGCGTAGCCATCATCGAGCGGCTTGCCGTCGCTCAAGAGGATCAGCAGCTTCACCTTCGCGTCCCGCGCATTCAGCTTGGCAACCGCATGTCTGATGGCTGCGCCGTCGCGATTCTGATGCAATGGCGTCACAGCGCCAATGCGGCGGGCCGGCAGGCTGCGGTCGTGCTCGTCGAACTCCTTGAGCACAACGAAATCCACCTGCGACCGTCCGCGGCCCGAATAGCCGTAGATGGCATACTGATCGCCAACGGCTTCCAGCGCCTCACAAAGCAGCACGAGCCCTTCTTTCTCCACGTCCACCACGCGCTTGCCGCCAGCCTCGACCTGCCGGCTCGTCGAACCGCTCAAGTCCACCAGAAAAGCCACCGCGACGTCGCGCTCGCGTTTTTGGCTGTGAATATAGAGGCGGTCAGACGGATCTACCCCTGCCGCGCGGTCGGCCGCGCGCCGGATTAACGCGTCGAGATCAATCTCATCGCCATCAACCTGCCCGCGCACACGTCGCAATCCCGGCGGACGGATGCTTTCGAAATAGCGCCTCAGCAGGCGCACCGCCGGTCCGTGCCCCGCCAGTGTGAGCTCGGCAAAGTCTGTTGTGGCTTCCGCCGCGGTCTGCTCGACCACGCGACACCAGCGCGAACGGTAATCCTGAATTAGCCCGTCCCATTCGTCGTAGAGAAACACGCGTTCGGATGGCGAAGCCGCCGCCTGTACGCCACGCCGGTCATCGCTGACGGCCAGCAATTGATCGGCAGCCGAATCCGGAATCATGCCAGAGCCGCGCTGCGGTTCGGCCATGCCGACGCCCGACGCCGTTGGCGTCGGGCGCGCGCCCTCCTTCAACCCGCCTGATTTATTCATCGTGGTGATCCCGGAGCCCTCGGTGCCCGCCGTCATCTGCGATGATCCCGAGTCACCCGTATCGCCCGGCTTTGTCCCAATCACGTCCGGATTCATCGCGCCGCGATAGACCCAGTTAGTGACCGGCTTGTACTGGTCTGTCTGCGTTTCAGCTGCCTGCGGACCCACGCCGAGATCCGTTTCCTGCTCGCGCACGGGATCGTCAGTCTTCTGCAACAGCGTCACCGGTTTTAACCGTGTCTCTAACAGTGCATAGACACGATCGGCCACACGCACGACATCCGCGGCTGTCGCATCCGGTTGCAGCAACGGCCGGCAGAACTGCCACGCGTCTTGCACCACATCGTTGACGGAAGCAGGAATCGTGAAGGCCCCCGGCTCGGCGGTGGACAAGAGGAGCAGCGCGTCCACGACGACTTCGCGAACCGTCATCCCCTGCGCGAGCGTGTGCGTTGTGATGGCTTCCTGCGCCTGCCGGGCCAGGTCGACCTTCAGGCCGGGATATTCGTGCCGAAGCCGGTGCTCGACGCGCGCATCTTCCAACACGGTCCAGAGATCGCGCATCAGGCCGGGCTGCGGGTAGACTTGAAAGAACTCCGCGAGGGTGGGCGCATCTGCCGTGCGTCCGTACCGTTTGCCCACCGCTTCCATCACATCGCGCAGTGCGGTCAATGAGAGATTGTAGGTTCCAAACTCCAGATGGCCCGCTTCGTGCGCGGCCATGACCGTGTAGAGCCGGATGTTTTCTTCCTGCGTCGGATAGCGACGCAGCAGTGGTGGTAACAGGATCGTCCGTCCGTCTGCACTGACTGTCGCGCGCGGCGCTTCCTTCCCGGCCTCCGGCGCATCCGGCAGCGCGTGAATCGCGATGTCCGACCCGCACAAACCTTCCACAAACAGCTTCAGGGGGCGCGCGATCTGGCGAAGCGGTACGCCACTCATCGCCTGCTCGACCGAGGCCAGCGCTTTCTTGGTCGCCAGCGCGAAGTACGCCCGCCCACCGTCTAGACTGAACTCCAGCACCTCCATCCCGCTCTTGAACCACTGCTCAAATTTGGCCTGCCGGTCCGGGGTCTCACCCAGCAGCGCGATAATCTCCGGACAGCGGCGTAGATAATTGACTGCGGCCTCGGCATCCCGTCCGGCTACGAGCGGCGCGTAGCGCAGTACGCCTACCTGCCAATCTTCTGAGGGAAACTTGCGCAGCAGCGCGGGCGCCTCAGCCAGCAGATCAATCGCCAGTTGCGGCGAATGCCCGGCCACGACGGAGCCGATCTCAATCAGGGCCTTGCGGGACGAGAGAAACTCGAGATCGCCTAAAATCGCCGGGCTCGTACGGAAAAATTCCAGCGTGCCGACATAATCAGTTTTGCCGAGGCTGTTCTCAGTGACGAGCTTCATGCCAAACTGAAGCCACGGTCGGACTAATTCAAGCGGCAGCACCTGCGCGACTGCCGGCACCTGTCGCACAAATTCAATCCCCAACACATACTCGACTTTCGCAAGCTCGGCGCAGGCCTCGGCCCAGGCTGACAAATCAGAAGCCGGAAGCACGGTCAGCAATTCCGGTGTGCGGCGGAAAAACTCCAGCGCGACATTCGAGTCGTCCTCAGCCAGCTCCAGTGCGAGCGAGAGCGCGATGTTCCGCATCGCTGGCGCCAACAAAGCCAGTACGAGCGGACTGTCTTTGAAGAAGCGTAGCGCGGTGGCGCCCGACGCTCCGGCCAGGGCTACGCCCAGATCGAGCCAGGCAGATGCTTCCTGCAGCACGCCGCGCTTTTGGAGTTCAGGTAGCGCTTCGATCGCGCTCGTTTCCACCTTAGCGGATGCCTCGCGCAACTCATCCAGCAGCGCCAGCACGGCTGCTGCCTGTCCAGCTTGCGTGCAGGCCGCGGCCACATCAGCCGCCAGATTCCGGCCGAGTGCCCCAGTCAATCGTTCTGCTAATTTGTCCTGTGCCATGATCAGTCAAATGACGAATTTGCGGATTGTAAAGGAGGCTCTCCTGCTTGTAAACTGGCCCGCGCAAATGTCCGAGAGAGGCCGGAGAGGAACCATTATGGCTGAGTTTATTGCCCTGCGCGACGTGAGCGAACGCGACGCCCCGGTCAGGCCTCGCGGCGCGACCGGCGGCGCGTATTCCTCAAGGCGCAGGGCGCGCTGACCGCCTGAGGAGCATCATGGCCGAACCAACTAAGGACAGTCTCGACAAGATGTGGAAGTACGTGAAGGGGTTTGCCCAGAAGAGCGGCACAACCATGCATCCCCATGCCGCCGTGACCGAGGCAGTCGTCAAGGGCCTCGCCATGCACGTGGACGAGCTCGGCAAACCGCTGTGCCCGTGCAATTTCTACAAGGATAAGAAGGAAGAGGCGAAGCTGCGTCGCTGGATTTGCGCCTGTGACGAGATGCAGATCTACAAATACTGTCACTGCCTCCTCTTCGTGCGCGAGGACGGCATGCCGATCACGGAATATCTTCCCGAGAATCACGAAGGCCGACAGACCTACGGGCTGATTGAAGATCCCACGCCCGACAAAGGCCGTGCGCTTCGCCACAAAGCGGCGGAACACTCTTCTACCACACAGTCCTAGCCGATCATCAACGCAGCCCGCACACAGCTAGCTGGTACGCCCATGAGCAGAAGGCGTTTCTTCCGTGATGACTGCCCGCTCTGTGCCGTGACTGCTTTTTTAGACAATCCAAAGCATTTGGCAGGATAGGCGCACAGCATGTCGTTGGCGGCGCCGCCCCCTCCGGCGGCGAGGCCGCGCGAAATTTCATCGCGCCGCCGTGCAGATCGACAAATTCTGTCTTGCACGCATTCGGGTGACCGGACACGGTCAGGACGGCCCCGTCAGGGCTGTCTCGAACCGGATCGGTATCCGTGTGCGTTAGAAAATCGCTTTGACGAGCTCGGCGATGCTGCGTTGCATGTCGGGATCGTCGGTGATGGGTCTGGCGACAGCGGCATCGCAGGCGCGGGCGGGGGCAATGCCCGTGGCAATCAACTGGCCAGCATAGATGAGCAGCCGCGTACTCACGCCTTCTTCAAGCCCATGGTTGCGGAGGTTGCGGACCTTCTCCCCAAGCTTCACAAGCTTTTGCGCAATGTCTTTGTTCACGCCCGCTTCCTTCTCAATGACTTGCACTTCAATCGTGGCCGGCGGATAGGTGAATTCGATCGCCATAAACCGCTGTTTCGTGCTTTGCTTGAGATCCTTTAAAACGCTTTGGTACCCGGGGTTGTAGGAGATGACGAGCAGAAAGTCATCCACAGCTTCGATCACCTGGCCCTTTTTCTCAATTGGCAGGAGGCGCCGGTCGTCGGAGAGCGGATGGATGATGACCGTCGTGTCTTTGCGCGCCTCGACCACCTCGTCGAGATAGACAATCGCGCCGTGCTTTACGCCGAGCGTGAGCGGGCCGTCAAGCCAGAGAGTGTCGTCCCCCTTCAACAGATAGCGGCCGACGAGATCGGACGCGGTTAGGTCTTCGTGGCAGGCCACGGTGATCAGCGGGCGGCCCAGTTTCCACGCCATGTGCTGCACGAAGCGCGTCTTCCCGCAGCCCGTCGGCCCTTTGAGCATGACCGGCATTTTCTTTTTTGCCGCAGTCGTGAATAGATTGATCTCGCAGCCCACTTCCGCGTAGTACGGCTCCTGCCGCACGCGGTAGTGGTCAATGTCCTGCTCGTGGCCCTTTTTCGGATGTTTCTCGCTCATGTGATGGCCGGATTATAAGCCGCGTCGTGCGTCAGCACAACAGATTCACGCTTCCGTCACAATGTAATTGGCAACAAGTTGAATCGGATGATAGGCCCGCTTGGACTGCGCGAGGGTCAGCAAGCCTGAATCGTCCATCGTATTGATGAATACCTGCCCGCGCTCTGCCGCCGCGCGGCAGTGTTCGCGGAAGATCCATGCCGACAGGCCGTGCACCGAGCGGTCGGCCACTTCCAGCAACACGCAGAACACGGACGCCGACCGTACATAGCCGAACGTGTAGGCCCGCACCTGTCCATCAAACTTCACGACCCATCCGGCCAGACCCAGTTCACGATGATGCGTCAGCGCTTCGCGATGCGCGGCTTCCGAATCGGTCAATAACTGCTGGCTGAATGCGTTGAGCCCCTTCGTCTGCTTCTGCTGTGACCATGCGCGAAACAATACGAGGCAGGCCTCGCGATCCCCGTTCTGGAACGGCAGCATCTGCACCGCATGTTCACGCTCCAGTCGGTTGCACGCCGCCCGCTGCGACTTGTACTTGTCTCCCGCTAGTGCTACCAGATCGACGGTCTTATAAAGGTAGTCTGGGTCCTTCGGCTTCACATGGTAGCCCCAACTTCCCAGCGGGGTTGTCCATTCTTCAGGCACGTTTTCGATCCGACTCACAGCGCGGCCATGATTGCGGGCACGCATCAACGCAAACGCGCTTGCAAAGGCTTCGCGGTTTGGTCGTGCGCTCAAGGGCGGCAGCGGCATGAAGACGCCATCGGCATATTCGGCAAATAGACAAAACGTTCCCGCTATCTCAGTCCACACGTAGCGGAACAGATCCTTCCAGAGTAAGTGTGGCGGCGCCGCGTAGTGCGCCAGCGGCGTATCCACCAGCCCGCAGGCTGCTTCGAGCCGTACGCGCTCAGCGACGGTAAACGGATGTGCCGTGCCCGCTTGCATGCCGCCCAGCCGCGCCGTGAGCTTCGGTAGCATGCGCAGTATGACGACATCTTCCTGGAACCGACCGATCAGGCGCGGATTTTGAGCCAGCAACTCCACGGTCTCGTCCCGCTCGAGCAGACCAAACACTCGCTTGGCATGGGTCACAATCTCGGATGGGAGCTCGTCACGCATATAGGGACACTTGGCATCCCACCCCAACACCACCTCGCGGCCATCCTCGGATTTCATAATCGCCAGCGGGTAGAGCTGGCAGTCCAATGGTCGGTCCTCGTAAATACGGCAGTGCGAGGTGGCCGGATCGAAGGCCGGACAGAGATAGCCGTCGCCGGTCGGATGTGGTACGACGTGAACTTGACTGCCGTTCGAATCGGGAAAATGTTTTCGGTCAATCCCGCGCGCCACGGCTTTCGTGATTTCTTCTGCCGTGAACCAGGGCCGGAGAAAACTGTCCGGCTCGGGAAACCGGCAGCAGACGTCACAACTCAGACAGGTCCGACTGGGCACGATCTGCGGCCA
>VGXF01000022.1 GCA_016873435.1 Nitrospira sp. | reverse complement strand
CGGCCGGCGGTTTCACCATCAGTCCGTCCGCAGAGACCGTAAAATTCAACACGTCGCCCAGTTCCGCCACTGGACGGACCACCGTGCGATTCCCGATCCGGGCCACCTTGACACGGACACGCCCCGAAACCTCCGCTGCTGCGTCGGCTCCAACCAGATCGCCTTCGACCATCTCCCCACCGACTGCAAGACTGAACAGGTCCTCGACGCGGCAGCCCAGCGTGTCCGCCAGACGCAGCGCCACCATCGTCGTCGGCAGGTAGTGGCCGGCTTCGATGGCATGGATCGCCTGGCGGGTGATCCCGGCCTGCGCCGCCAGCTCACCCTGCCCCAGCGCCTTGGCCAGCCGGACGTCGCGGAGCCGGTTCTCGAAATGACTGATTGATTCCGCCTGGTGCTTCATCCCCATGACGACTCAAAAGTATCATAATACATTACATTATGTAAAGTATTCTTACATCCGGGACAGCGCATGCCTGGCTGCAATACGACAGCTGCCTTTGCCGGCACTACCCCCCCCCGTGCTATAACGCCGCGGCAAGATCCACCACGGACACATCAATGACGTCGGGCATTTCCGGAAACACTCGGACCGCTTTGTCGGGGGCGCTTCTGCTCGTCTCCCTCCTGCTGCTGGGGCCTATCGGGGAGGCAAACGGATGGGAGTGGGTACCATCGGAGGAGGCCATTGAGAAATACCGGCACAGCTGGAATCCGCTCTCGCATGGGCCGATGTTAATTTCCTCCCCCGACCTGCAACCGAAGGGCCAGTGGTACATCCGCCCACTCATCTTCGCCCAGATCGGCGAGAGCAGCTTTGGCAACCAGTTCCGTCCCGCCACCGACTCCACGCGTGGCCCCCTCCACATCTACAGCGTACAGTCCCCATTTCTTCAGAGCGCCTACGGCCTCACCGATCATGTGGAACTGGTCGGCCAAACATCGCTCGGAGGATTCTGGGCCAGACAAACCGGAACAGTGGACAACGACTTTGGCCTGGGCGATACGTCCCTGATTCTCAAATACCGGCCGGTCGTGCAGGACCCCGAGTCCTGGGTCCCGAGCATTAACTGGTTCAATCAGGTGTCGCTCCCGACTGGGAAATGGGCGGGCACGGACAAGACCCCAGGCGGATTTTCTCCGATCGGACGTTTTCCAGCCACGCGCTCTGGGGAAATCAGCGTCACCAGCGGCCTCGCCTTCCGAAAGAATCTCCAGCCCTACCGCTGGAGCGGTGGCGTCTACTACACCCATTCGACGCCCGGCTTGAAAACGGCGACCGGTGAGGCCTCCTACTTTGGTGACCTGATCAACACCCGCCTGATCTTCGAGCACATTCTCGATGATACCCACGGCTTCGGTTACAATCTGGAGTTCGTCACCCTGCATGGGATCACGCACCGCCTCGACGGGCACCGGATCAATTCGGGGCAGAAGAGCGGCTTCTCCCTCGTCGGCGTGGAACCGTCGGTCCAGTACCGGATCGGTGATACGAATTTTCTGGTCGCCGGTGGCGTCCTGTTGACGCTGGCCGGCCAGAATGCCACGAATTCGATCTACCCAAACTTTTCCATCTTCTACTACTGGAGCGAGTCCGGCAAGGTACAGATGCGGTGAGGGCGCGCGGCCCTACGGAAGGGCCTGAACGACCGAGTTGGCTGGGTTGAGCTTGCCGAGATCGATCACGACGCTGTCGTGCTCGAGTCCTCGGATGGTCTCCCAGAGACTAGCGTCCTGCGGTACGACAGCGGCGGGTAGCGCAAAGAGTACATCGAAATCCTTCGGGGCGATTGGCAGCCTCGGATAGCGGCGATCGTAAATCATGCCGTAGGCAGGAATGCCGTAGATCTCCCGATGATTGCTGAGCGTGAAATGGAGGTACCCCGTCTTTATGTAGAGACTCCCCGACGTGATTTCTCGCTTCACCGACGTCTGCGGATAACTGAGATAGAACGTCACACACTCCGTCGGCGTCGCGTCTGCCAGCCCTTCTGATAGTTTCGCCGCCACCAATTGAATCTCTGCCTCCGAAAACGCCAACTCCGTGGGAGCCAGCCCGAACGCCCAGACAGACAGAGCCAGCCGGTGATCGCGCACGGATAATCCGCGCAGAATGTCAGCCATGAGTTCCGGCGCAACCGTCGCCGGATGGTCATGGCTGGTATCTGGCTCCTCTGGTATTACCCGGGAATCCAATTCCAGGCGGACAAAATTGGCAGGATCCTCAAGCACTACACGAGATGGCACCACCGGAATGGCACACCCCGGCAGACACGCCAAGGCTGAGACAAAGGTTACGCACACCACACCGAATCGGCTGATCGAAGTACGCTTACGCATTAATCTTATCCCTACGCCTACGCTTACACCCGAGCCTCAGCCTTCATTCACAGTGACCGTCATCTCGATCCGCTCCAGCGGATTATCACGTCCATCCCGCTTGGCGGCCGCAACCTTATCCGCCACCTCCATGCCGCTAGCCACTTCGCCAAAGGCCGTGTACTGCCAATCGAGAAAGTTTGCGTCCGCCACACAGATGAAGAACTGCGAGCCCGCGCTGTCCGGATCGTTGGCCCGTGCCATAGAGAGCACGCCGCGCGTGTGCGGCTTGCTGTTGAACTCCGCCTTCACTCGGTGCCCGGGCCCGCCCATCCCATGGGAGGCACGGTCGGAATTCTTGCTGTTGGGATCGCCCCCCTGGATCATGAACCCGGGAATCACCCGATGGAACGTCGTCCCATTGTAAAATGCCGCGTTGGCCAGATCGCAAAAGTTCTTTACGTGGTTCGGCGCCACGTCCGGAAAAAATTTCAGGACGATGTCGCCCCACTTCTCCCCCTTGCTCATTACGGTAATCGTCGCCTTCGGCTCGCCCACAGTGCGCCTCCTTATTCAGACAATCCCTGACTGATGTTCACCCAGTGCTGCCCCCCGTCGTCGCTACGAAATGCACCGGCGCTGGTGCCGGCATAGAGCACACCCCCGCCCGATGCCAGGACCTGCACGGACAGTTCCGTCAGCCCCGCATTCAGTGGTATCCATTGCCCGCCGTCGTTTATGCTTTTGTAGATACCCCGTCCCGTTGCTACGAGTAGGCCCGTCTCACCGCTGATGATGCCGCGGATCGAATCATTTGGTAAAGCGCGACTGATCGGCCGCCACGTGCCCCCGCTGTCTCGGCTTAGGAACACGCCCCCGTCGAACGTGCCGGCATAAAGCACACGCTCCCTGCCAATTACCAGCGCACGGATGAAATTCTCTGTCATTCCTTCGTGATCTTTCAACCCCTGCGCCGGCATCCGTATCCACTGCGCCCCGTTTGCCTTAAACCGCTGCACACCCTTGGCAGCCGTGCCAGCAAACAGCGTGCGATCCGCATCCATTGCCAGCGCATGCACGACCGTCTGATCAAGCCCCTTCGTTACTTCCACCCAGCTCGATGTTCCCGCCGCCAGTCGATAGACCCCGCCGCCGGTGCCAGCATAGAGATCCTGGTCATCAACAAACAAAACCTTAATCTGGCGGCGCATCAAGCCGTCGTTCACTGCCTGCCAGTGCCGGCCGCCATTCACTGAACGAAATACCCCACCACGCAGCGTGCCGGCGTAGAGCGTGCCACTCTTCGCTTCTACGAGTGAAAGGATGAACCGGTCGCCCAGGCCGTCATTGGCCGCCGTCCAGTCCTTCCCCTGATTGTCGCTCCGAAAGACGCCCAGGCCGAACGAGCCAGCATAGACCGACGCCTTCGTGACGACTAGTGCCTGGATGCTGGGCGCCGGACGCAACTCCGGGGACGGCATGTCCGGATGGGGCTCGGCCGCCACCGCAGTCAACGGCAACAACACCGCAACACCGAGCCCAATCTGCGTGAGAAGCGTCTTCATTGTGTATTTTTCACCCTTTCCTGTTGACGGATTACTTAAGGCGCGTCCCTGCCGTGCCGGTTGGCACCAGCCCATCAAGATGATTCTCCCCAGACTCACCGTCAGCCGGCGCTGGCGCTCGCCCGAATAGACGCGCACCGAGAATCCCGATCTCGTACAGAACGATTAGTGGCACCGCCATGAGCAACATCGTAAACAACGTCGCATCCGGCGTGATAATCGCGGAGAGAATCACCGCCGCCATGATCGCATGCCGCCGATAGTGACTGAGCATCGCCGCCGAGATGATCCCCGTGCGGGAGAGTAATGTAAGCGCAAGCGGTAGCTCGAAGGCGAAGCCGAAGATCAACAGAAACTTCACGTTGAAATCCACGTAAGTCCCCACCGCCATTTGCGGGGTCAACGAGCGGTCCATGCCGAAGCTGACGAAGAACTGAATCACCAGCGGCAAAATCACCAGATTGCAGAATGTCATGCCCAGCGCAAAAAATACAGCCGCCAGGCAGAACAACGGAATTGCCCAGCACCGCTCACGCGGCAGCAGCGCCGGCTCGATGAATTTCCAACATTGATAGAGTACTACCGGCAAGCTGAGAATGACGCCGGCCAGCAAGGAAATCTTAACTGCGGCAAACAGCGCCTCTGTCGGGCCATAGAAAATGAGCTCGTCCGTGAACGGCCGCTTGAACCAAGCGATCAGCTCAGCGGAATAGGCAAAGGTGAAAATGAACGTGGCTGCCATGGTGAGCGCCACGATGGCTAACCTGCGCTTGATCGTACTGAGATGTCCTGCCAGCGGTGGCAGCATCACCAGGATCCTTCTGTGCTACTTAAGGGCATCTTCAACATCCGTCTAATGGCTCTGTGCGTGCGCCTGCTGCTCGCGATAGGTCCGAATCAGTGAGGCCATCTGGTCTTTTGTGGCAAGTTTTTCCTTTTGCATCTGCTTGACGCGCAGTTCCTCCTGCGGCGTCAGGACATGGCGCTTGTACAGCCCGGCGATCTGCTCATCCAGGCGGTGATGCGCCGTCTCCGCCTGCTGATAGTCGAAACTGGAGGCACGCAACAGTTCGGCAATCCGTTTCTCTGTTAGCATAGATCCCTCCTTGGGTTGATTACGACGAAGCCAGAGTCCGCTCCATTAACACCGCATCCTCGACCGGACTCGTATAATATCGTGTCCGCACCGCCGTCCGGCGGAATCCTTCCTGCTCGTATAACTGGATCGCGACCGCGTTTGAGGCCCGCACTTCCAACAGGCCGCGCATGGCGCCCGCCTCGCACCCACGCTCCATCGCATGACGCAGCAGCGTCCGTCCATGGCCCTGCCGGCGCACTGACGGATCCACCGCCAGCGTCATTAGCCGGCATTCCTCGAACACCACCCAGTAGCACACGTAGCCCCCCAGCGGACGGCCCGCCTCCCCGTGCCGGCGCAGAACTTCCAGGCGCCCAAAGGGATTGTGGCACAATTCCACCTCAAACATCTTACGTGTCCACGGCATGGTGAAGGAGGCCTGCTCAATACGCATGATGACATCGAGATCCTCCGGTCGGGCCCGTTCAATGCACAGACCGGAATACTGTTGAATCTTCGCACCCATTACGAGACTCTCGTACGCGCCTTTCGTTTGGAGCGGGCCGCTTTTGCCAGTGGAGACGACAGCCCGCGCTTCTCCCAGACCACCTCGGCCTCTGGCCGCTGCACATAGACTGGTGCAATCCCGCGGGCAACCGCCTCGCCGCGCTGTAAGCGGCGCAGGCCGGATAGACTCACGCTCACAGCTGAGGGAAATGATGCCTCCGCCGGCGCCTCATGAAGCTCCGCACGTTGCCGTTCGACCAGCTTTTCCAATTCGACGCGATGGAGCTGCCAGCCGTCCCCGAACATCACCACCGGCCCTCGCAGTGTGGTCGCCACAGACTCGACCGTCCCGGTCCGTTCCTCTTGTAGCTGCGTAAGCGTCCCGTTCGACAGCCATTGATACTGCGCCCAATAGACTTCGCCGGTCCGCGCACGCAGCACCGGGCAGAGCGCATACTTCTCTCCGCGCAAATTCCACGCCATCGCTTCCAGCGTTGGCACAACGGCCAACGGTAAGTCCGTCGCGAGACGAAATCCCAGCATGGTTGCCAATCCAACGCGCAGGCTCGTAAACGAACCGGGCCCAATCGAGACTGCAAGACCGTTCATGTCGTGGAGCGTCAGACCACATAATTGAAAGACCCGATCAATGGTCGGCACCAGCAGGCGTGCATGTGCGCCACGTGCATCCTCGTCCGCCCGCCCCAGCACGCACTCACCATCCAGGACCGCCACGCTCAGGCGCGCGGTTGCCGTTTCAACCGCCAGCAGCTTCATCCGCACCCCACGTCCGCTCGGCGGCCAGTTCGTCCGGCTTGAGCACAGGATTCACGACAATTTCCTGAAAGCTCAGGGCCACTGAGCCCGCAGCCAGGTAATCCGTCACTGTCACCTGAAACGGCATGACTGTTTCCACACCCACCTCCCCCCGCGTACGCGGAATCGCCCGAAAATCGTCAAAGGTCATCGAGGCCTCCACTTCGCCGGTTTCCCGTATCCAGTCTTCCTGCACGATATAGAGCGCGTGGCGCTCGAACCAGAGGCGGCGCAATAGACGACTCCCCGGGGCTGCTTGAAATACATCGAGCCGATAGCGGTCTCCGTCTTCCGCTAGCGCTGTTCGCAAACCGGTCAGTGTACGATCGTTCCCAACCATGCCATCGACCGCCCAGCGGCTGAGTTGCAGCAGTCGTCCGATTTTCGCCTGCCGCAATTCCTCCACCGGGCCGGCATAGCGCTTTTTCTCGGACGGCACTTCCAGCTGAAATTGCGCGCGGTGCTGGCTGTACTCGAACAGTTTACTGCCGACCGCACTGAATCCCTGCAACCGCAGCGAGTCAGGCCTCCGATAGTACACGACTCCGTCCGCACGCTGGGTAATTAACAAACCCGTCCCTGCTACCTGCGCGCGAAATAAACCCTTCATCGTTTGAATTGTTCTTACACGTTCTTCGAGCAGCTCGGTCAACTGCTCGACCGTTGCTTGCTTAAGCGGAATTGCGGGTGCTGTGTGAACCCACATGCAGCCAGGCATCACCGCCACTGACAGAGCCAGCAGCGCAGCAGCTGCACTATTTAAAGATCGCATCCAGTGCCTCGCCAACTTCATGGATGCCGATCAGCTCTACGCCCTTCATACGATCGAGCTTGGCTAGGTTCCGCTCCGGCAAGAGACAGCGGCGGAAGCCCATCTTGACCGCTTCCTTCACTCGCATCTCCGCCTGGCTGATGGCCCGTACCTCTCCCCCCAGACCGACCTCGCCAAAGACGATCGTCTGGCGGTCAATTGGCCGCTCGCGCAAACTGGAAGTCACCGCCGCCACAATGCCAAGGTCTATTGCTGGCTCGTCAATCGTCATCCCGCCCACGACATTAATATAAACGTCTTGGCCCGACAGGTGTAGCCCCAACCGCTTTTCCATGACTGCCAGTAGCAGCGACACGCGGTTGAGCTCCACCCCGTTTGCCATCCGCTTCGGCATTGCATAGTTGGTCGGTGACACGAGCGCCTGTAGCTCGACCAGAATCGGCCGCGTCCCTTCCAGACTCGATACCACCACTGAGCCGGTACTTTTCTGCGGCCGCTCGGCCAAAAACAACTCAGACGGGTTCGCCACTTCTTCGAGACCGGAATCCTTCATTTCAAAGACGCCGATCTCGTTTGTTGAGCCGAAGCGGTTCTTCACGGCGCGCAGAATGCGGTAGGCGTGCCCCTTGTCGCCTTCAAAATAGAGCACCGTGTCCACGATGTGCTCGAGCAGCCGGGGCCCAGCGATGGCGCCCTCTTTCGTCACGTGCCCAATGATGAACACCGGCATGCCCGTCCGCTTGGCCAGAAACATGAGCTTCCCGGCTACCTCCTGCACCTGACTGATGGTGCCCGGCGCGGAAGTCAACTCGTCTGTGTAGACCGTCTGGATTGAATCCACAACGATCGCCGTCGGCATATGCGTCTGTACCTGCTTGAGAATTTCCCCTAGCGACGTCTCGGCAAGAATGAGGAGATTGGTGTGCGCAAGGCCGATCCGCTCGCTCCGCATCTTGATCTGGCGGGGTGATTCTTCGCCGGACACATAGAGGACCGGCCCATCTTTCGAAACCAGTCGCGGAAGCGCCTGCAACAACAGCGTCGTCTTCCCAATGCCGGGATCGCCACCGATCAGGATAACCGAGCCGGGAACGACCCCTCCGCCCAACACGCGGTCGAACTCACCGATGCCAGTGCCGGTACGATGCTCACCGACCAATTCAATGTCATCAAGCGGTGTGACCTTGGACGCGATGCCGCCTAACACGGGCGGCCGGCCCTTGCCCGTAGCTGCGAGCCGCTCCTCTTTCATGCTGTTCCATGCACCGCAACCCGGGCATTTCCCGAGTGCTCGAGGAGCTTGATAGCCACAAGACTGGCAATGAAACGTGGTTTTGGCCTTCACGGCCGGGGCCTCGTAAGGAAGGATGATTGCGTCCATTCTAAAACAACAGGGCCACCTTCACAAGACCGGGATACAAAGCGGGAGCGAGTTGGGCGGTCGGGCTCCCTACCTTGCTTGGCTGGGACGTACACAGGGATTGCAGAGACTGGACATCAAATCAAGCGGTGCGGCTGCAGGCCACGCCGTCAACGGGGAATTCCCTGCTGCCTGAATGAACCATCCTTCACACGTATAAACACAGCAAGGCGACGAGCCGCTGACAACCTCGTTGCCGTTACCGCTCCGCCAAGTTCAATGGGCCATGCGACTAGTGAGTGCAAGATGCACTAAGACGACTGCTTCCCTGCGTGTAGTTAAACCACAACGCGGACGGACGAACGGTCAGGATTGCGCTCCACGGTTGATACAGCTCGGCTCTTCACAACTGCCTCCTCACGTCCTTCCACTCCTTCACTGTCTTAACTTTCTTCGGCAGTTCGCCCTTCGCCGGCTTCGGCACAAGCACAACCTCGATCCGATGTTCCACCAGCACGTCCGCGAACCCTTTCGTTCGCCCGATCCCTGCCTTGATATTTATCCATC
>VGXF01000021.1 GCA_016873435.1 Nitrospira sp. | reverse complement strand
GGCTCAAACAAATCGGGCTGGAGGTGGATGCCCCGCCTGCCGCATTTTATGTGTGGGTGAAGGTGCCCAAGGGCTACAAGTCGGCTACGTTCACGGCGCATCTATTGGACAAGGCCGGGATTGTAACGACGCCAGGGAACGGGTTCGGGGCCCCGGGGGAGGGGTATATCCGAATGACGGTGTGCACGACGAAGGAGAGGTTGGCAGAGGCCGTCGAGCGGATCAAGAAAGTAGGATGGTAGGAAAGAGTTAGGCTCTTTGCCTGTCTCGCGTGCTCGCGCCCCGCGCATGCAAGAACCGAATTATTAGATTTCCGGTGGTGCTCGGCGCCTGTGCGCAATTGCGAGGCAGCCAAGTCGCCTCCCCAATTTTGAGAGAGTGGGTGGGGATAAGCCGATAATAGGCCTGTCCCCGCTTGGAATCGCGCCAAGCCCTCCTTTATCTCGAAAAAAGATAGTCCCAAGATCGTTTCTTTATTGATGTTCGATCAATCTCGAAGAATTTTTGTTATCGATGTTTTGTTCTTCGTACTGGTCACCGAATTTCACCGCAGCCTGTTTCTTAGCGTGACAGAATAGGTACGCGGTCACTCTGAAATGGTATGGTGCATTCGTGTATAGATTAAGCAGTCTTTTCCTTATCTCCAGCAGCGCCCACAGAAACCGGGGCGCCCAGAATTTGAACCACCTCCGCTTTTGTGATTCCAAGCGGTATCTTCGCAATATCAGCAGCTGTTCCGTAAGGCATTGCCTGACAGCCCGTTAACAGACGTGAAAATCGACCTAGAGACTTCGTGATCATCGCGCAAACCTCTTGCTTGCAGCGGCCTGGTTCCTTTTGTAGGCTTATTCTCAACAGACAGACTTGGGTCGCCAAATTCCCTAGCCCGTCATGCTTCGCGACCCCCGCATGGTTACTCTTCTCATTAAGTTGAGATGGACAGCTTCCGCGGAAGTAGTCTAGGCTTGCCCACAAGTGAGGCCAACTGAGTGAGCGCCAGCATCTTCATCGGGTTCGGATCCAACCGAGGCGATCGGGCGGATTTGTGCGACCGGGCGGTGACGCTGATAAGCCTGCTACCGAATTCGCAGTTGCTTGGGATCTCGTCGATCTATGAAACAGAGCCGGTGGATGATGCCGGTGCGCCAGGGGACGGCTGGTTTTTGAACGGGGTCGTGCAGCTCAAGACGAATATCACACCGCAGAGCCTGCACGCGGTCTGCTGTGAGATCGAAAAGGCCCTTGGCCGCGACCCGGAGCATCGCTCGGGCCCACGCACAATGGATTTGGACGTTCTGTTTTATCGGGACTGGACAGTTCAGGATGCCGGGCTGACCATTCCTCACCCGCGCCTGCATTTGCGGCGGTTCGTGCTGGAGCCGCTGGTGGAATTGGCGCCGAGCTTTTTCCATCCGGTCCTAAAGCAGACGGTCGCCGCGCTGCTGGAGAAACTTGAGGACTCGCACCGTGTTCGCAAGATGACGCCGCAACCTATCCGCACCACGGAGCGCGTACTGCCTCTAGCATCAAGCTCAGACCATTCATGAACACGGGCGCTGCAATCGCGGATACGCTGCTGCGACAGGTGGGTGCGCTGCTTAGTCCGGTAACGTCTTGCTGGGAAGACGCTTTCCCCCCGAGCGGCCTCCCCCCGCCTGTCTTGAGACGCGTCCGTGCGATATCGCGACGAACCGGTATGAATAAGCAGGGCTCATGAAAACTATCTGTACCGTCAAGGCAATGGCCGCTTGGTCTGCCGCACACCAGCGCGAGGGGGTCACGATCGGACTCGTGCCGACGATGGGTGCGCTCCATGCGGGCCACCGCGCGCTGATCCGCGCCGCGCGACTCTCCTGCGACGCCGTCGTCGTTAGCCTCTTCGTCAATCCGATACAGTTTGGGCCAACGGAAGATTTGTCTCGCTATCCGCGACAGCTAAAGGCCGATGTGGCGCTCTGCAAGAAGGAAGGTGTGGATGTACTCTTTGTGCCGTCCGCAAGCCAAATCTATCCGGGCGGATTTCAGACGATGGTAATTGTGCCGGGTATCGCACGTCGCTGGGAAGGTGCCCGGCGCCCCGGCCACTTTGCCGGCGTGGCGACCGTGGTGACCAAACTATTCGCGATGGTCCGTCCTACCGCCGCGTTCTTTGGTCAGAAAGATTTTCAGCAGTCAGCTCTGGTGAAGCGGTTGGCTGAAGAGTTGAATCTAGGCGCGAAGGTGATCGTCTATCCGACGGTGCGGGAAGCCGACGGCCTGGCAATGAGTTCGCGGAATGTCTATCTCTCAAAAAAGCAGCGCACGGCAGCTCCGGCGCTCTTTCAGGCGTTGCAAGCCGGGCGTGCGGCCATCCGCACTGGTGTCCGCTCTGGAGCTGCCATTCAGAAGACGATGCACGCGGTGGTGAAACGGGAGAAAATGGCAACGGTCGACTATCTAGCCGTCTGTGATCCCGACACGCTGCAGCCGCTCTCGCGCATCCGCGATCGCGCGGTGCTGCTGGGCGCGATTCGCATCGGGAACGTCCGCCTCATTGATAATTTGCTGGTGACCTGCTGAGGGGTTACTCGGTCATGATCGCGTGATCGTACCGGCGCCGTGTTTTTTCTCCCCCACGCCGGGGGCAGGAAATTTACGTGGGCCTACGCTCGTGCCGCGGCGCGACATCCATCGACTCGTTGTACCGCTTGTTGAATTGCAGAGCGAGAAACCGGTGGGCGGAGGGCTGCCAGGGCAGCGCCATCAGCTCCGGCTCTTGTCGAATTTGGCCGTCTGCTCGGCCAGAATCGGCTCCACACACGCCGGCGAATAGGTTGGTGGCTTGACCCACTTCCCGTCTGCCCGCTTGTGCCCGCCGACCTTGCTCATGTTAGACCGGTGAACTTCGCGGAAGACGGGTTGCATGTCGATGCCGCACGAGACAGCGGTGCCGTAAACGACGTAGAGTAGATCGGCCAGTTCCTTGGCCACGGCCGCGGGATCGGCCTGGGCCAGCGCCTCCCGCAATTCGTCGAATTCCTCTTGAATCAGCCGGACCCGCAGCGCACGCGTGGCGTCTCCCGGGACGGTAGGCGCCTGCGCCTCGGCGATGCCGAAGGTCCGGTGAAACTCGGCCACCATCTGTTGTTCGTCGGTCATGGGTTTTTGAGACGGGACTCGAACGATCAGGCGATCAGGGTACGGCAAGAATGCCGTGACGTCAAGAAATGAACGCGCCGTGTATTATGGACGAGCAAGCAGTTGATTTTTAGGTTGCGCGGATTCATGCTGCCAAGCATGACATGGATCGAACTCCTCAGCGCCGTGGCCGTCGGGGTGGCGGTGGGCGGCGCCCTCGTGGTGGCCGGCCTGCGTCGGATGCAAGCCCGGGCAGCCCGTGATCTGACCGACGAGATGAAGGCCAGCTTTGGCAACCTGTCGCTCGAAGCCCTCTCGAAATTCTTCGATCTCGCCAAGTCCAGGTTGGATGCCGAACGGGCCACGCACGTGCAGGACCTGGACGCCAAAAAGGGCCTCATTGACCAGCAATTGCGTCAGATGACGGCTGAACTGGAAAAGGTCTCGGTGCTGGTGAAAGAGCTCGAGAAGGACCGGGTCGAAAAATTCGGACAGTTGACCTCGCAACTTCGTGTGACGACCGAACAGACAGCAGCGCTCGTCCAGACCACGCAGACGCTGCGGGAGGCGCTGGCCAGCACCAAAACGCGCGGCCAGTGGGGCGAACGGATGGCCGAGGACGTGCTGCAGTTGGCCGGCTTCGTCGAGAACGTGAACTACGTCAAGCAGAAGACGCTGGCCGCCGGGTCCCGTCCGGATTTCACCTTCCTCCTCCCACGCAAGCTCACGCTGAACATGGACGTGAAATTTCCTCTCGATAACTACCTCAAGTATCTGGATGCGGCATCCGACACCGACCGGCTGCGGCACCGGACAGATTTTTTGCGGGACGTCAAGGCGCGGATCAAGGAAGTCGCCACGAGGGACTACATTAATCCTGAGGAGAATACCGTAGACTCCGTGCTGCTGTTCATTCCCAACGAGCAGGTCTATGCCTTCATCTACGAGCAGGACAGCGCGATCCTTGACGATGGCATTCGGCAGGGCGTGGTCTTCTGTTCGCCGCTGACGCTCTTTGCCATCCTTGCGGTCATTCGCAAGGCCGTGGAAAGCTTTTCGCTGGAGCAGACGTCGAACGAGATTCTCGCACTGCTGGGCGACTTCAAAAAACAGTGGGGGGAGTTTCTCGGCAAGCTCGAACTGGTCGGCAAGCGCATCGGCGACGCGCAGAAGGAATACGAGGCGCTAACCACCACGCGGCGCCGGCAGCTGGAAAAGCCCTTACATAAACTTGATGACATGAGAATGCAAAGAAACTTGCCCCCGACCGGGGATTATACTGCGACAGGGCCCGACAAGGGGGAGGAATGACACGGCCGCACCCTCATTTATACAGACTGTTTATGTATTCTTAAGTCAGAAGCCTCTCCGAAACGATCGCTCCGGACAGGGTATTCGCGGTTGCTGCTCGCGTGCGCCAGGGGTACGGTCCTCGTTGCGCTGGCCGGATGCTAGTGACCCGAATCTCGTCAGGTGCGTAGGAGGTTGCCAGGCACGGCCGCCTTCCCGCCGACAAGGACAGGGGCCGAGTAATCTCTTAGAGAAACGATATCGTAGACAGACGGCACAGGACGGTGTGGGCTATCGTCCTAGGGGGCCGCATCTTGTTTAAAGCATTTATTGGGGCAATCTTGCTTGGGGACCTTGATCTGATGCGTCCCCTTCGGGAGGTATTCCTTTTTGATTTCAGGGTTGAGAAGCTTCAACTCCAAAAAGTACGAGCCAAATTCCTTGGCGAGCGAGGCGAGGTGCTTCTGCGGCTCCTTGATCGTCACGGTGACGGTTTCAGTCTCCAGCGGGGTGTAGATGTCCTGCTTTTTCAGGCCTAGATATTTTTCCGGCTGGGAGTAAATTTCCTTCGCGGCAATGATGCGGGGCACATAGCGCATTGTTTCTCGCACGAGGTGCAGCCGCCAGTAATCGTCCACCATCTGGTCCTTGAGCTGCCTGCGGATGCGCTCCTCGCCCCCGTTGTAGGCGGCCATGGCGAGAAACCAGTCGCCGTTGAAGAACTCTTTTAAATAGCGAAGATATTTCACGGCGGCCTCGGTGGACATTTCGAGACTGCGCCGATCATCCTTCCACTGATCGCTCTTGAGCTTGTAGCGTTTGCCGGTGGAGCCGATAAACTGCCAGGGGCCTGAGGCCTTCTTCGACGACTGGGCCGCGGAGATGCATTTGCTCTCCACGAGCAACATGAACTTGAGGTCGTCCGGGAGGCCCGCGTCCGCCAGTTGTTTTTCCGCGGGTGGAAAACATCGGCCCGTGCGCTTGGCGAGAACGATGCTCTCCCCCTCATCCTCGAGAAATTGATAGAACTCGTATTCAATCCGCTCACGCACCTGCCATGAATCCAAGGGAATGGATTGCCCGCCGAACGTCAATTTTTCGGGCAGCTTAAAGGAGCTGAGAAAGTGCCGTTCGCCCTCCCGCTTGATTTCCGGCAGGACGATGATGCGCGACTCCGGGTCCTGCTCTGGAACGATCAGTTCCGCATCTTTTGGACCCAGCTCATCGGCATGCCCGGTGTCGTTCGGCGCCGCGGCTGGAGCGGGTGCAATCGGGGCTGCCGGTGCCGACGATGGAGCAAGCGGTGCGGCCAGCGGCTGCGCGAGCAGCGGCGCCGCGGCGAACACGACCAGCAACAGGCCGGGCATTCCTATTGAACGGATTATGTGATGTGGCATCGAGGCTTTGAAATGATTGCGATGATGGCCTGGAATGACCGTTCAAACAGACGGCCCATGCTAACAGGAACCAGTCAGATCGGCAAGGCCGGCCGGTGCTCTCGTCTTTCGCTATGATAGAATCCCGCCTCATGCGCAACCTCACAGTCGTTCAGCGGCAGGTGTCGCAGTGCCGGCTCTGTCCGCGCCTAGTCGCCTATCGCGAGCGTATCGCGAAAGAGAAGCGGCGGCAATTTCGTGAGTGGATCTACTGGGGCCGTCCGGTGCCGGGCTTCGGTGACCCCAAGGCTCGCCTGTTCGTCGTTGGGTTAGCGCCGGCTGCCCACGGTGGCAATCGCACCGGTCGTGTCTTTACCGGCGACCGCAGCGGGGACTGGCTCTACGAAGCGCTCCACACGTTTGGTTTTGCCAACCAGCCGACATCAGTGAACAAGAACGACGGCCTGCGCGCAATCGATTGCTATATTGCGCCCGCCGTGCGCTGTGCTCCACCGCACAACAAGCCGCTGCCTATGGAATTTGACGCGTGCCGGCCTTATTTAGTGGAAGAGTTTCGCCTGCTGAAGAATCTCAAAGTGATAATTGCGCTCGGCAAGATCGCCTTCGATCACTATCTGAAAACCTGTCGCGACCTCGGTCATGAAATCCCCAAGCCCGTCCCAAAGTTCGGCCACGCGGAAGTCTATCGCCTGCCCTGGGGCGTGACGCTCCTCGGCTGCTACCATCCGAGCCAGCGCAATACGCAAACAGGTTTCCTCACCCGCGGGATGTTCCATTCCGTCTTCCGTAAAGCACGAAAGCTAGTAGACGCGGGCTAAAACCAAACGGGAATCAGTGCAGTTTACCCGATCCCTACGAGCTCTTGGAGCAGTTCGTCAACGGAATCGTCGTCAGGCTGACTTCGAAGAATCGTGAGCAGCTGTTTTTGGCCGTAGCCACGCGCTCCTCCCGATTGAGGAATCGGGACAGGCAGCTTTTTTCGGAGACGCGTCGAAAAACAGCCAGTCCCGTGGCCCTTACTGCTGGCCTTTTGCCTTCCAGTCGTCGAGAAACTTCTTTAGGCCGAGGTCTGTCAGCGGGTGCTTGAAGAGCTGCTGGAAGATCGTGAACGGCATGGTGCAAATGTGCCCGCCCACGAGCGCTGCCTCCACCACGTGCTGCGGGTGCCGTACGCTCGCCACCAGCACGAGGGTCTTGTAGTCATAATTCTTATAGATGGTGACGATCTGGCGGATCAGGTCCATGCCGCTCGAACTGATATCGTCCAGCCGCCCGATGAACGGCGACACGCACCACGCTCCCGCCTTGGCGGCCAGGATCGCCTGCGAGGGCGAGAAGCAGAGGGTGACATTGACCTTGATGCCTTCCCCGGAGAGCTTTTTAGTGGCCTTGATACCTTCCGGGATCAGCGGCACCTTGACTACGATGTTCTTGTGAATGTTGGCCAACTCCTTGCCCTCTCTCACCATCGCGTCAGCCTCAAGACTCACGACCTCGGCGCTGATGGGGCCGTCCACGATCTTGACGATTTCCTGAAGCATTTCCTTGAAGCTGCGGCCTTCTTTGACGACGAGCGAGGGGTTAGTGGTCACACCGTCGAGGATACCCATGCTGGCGGCTTCGTGGATTTCCTTCACATTAGCGGTGTCGAGAAAGAACTTCATGGCCGGGCTCCTTTCGCGCGCGGGACCAATCTTTGTATCGGCTAATCGGTAGTAGTATTGTAGGGGCATCGTGGGGCGAACGCAATATCGACGCACAACCGGTGCGCTGACCCGTTTGACGGTCTGGGGGTTGGTTGTTAGAATGGCCGCAAAGGAGAGCCACCATGATACGAAAGCTCGGATCAATCCTTATGGCGAGCGCCTTGCTGGCTGGCTGCGGAGGGGGCAGTCCCTATCTGAACATGTCGTTGAACGAGATGGAAGGCAAGGACAAGGCCTGGGTGGAGAAGAACTACGGCGCGCCGTCCGGCAAGTCGGCACGGTTTTTTGGGGGCGAAACCTGGACCTATTTCCGGGTGTCTGGCGGTAAGACCGGGCCGGTCCTAGGCAATCACACGCCAATCCAGTGCCAGATTACGATAAAATTTGATCGCGACGGGAAAGTCTCTTCGACCAACTCATCAGGCTGTTAGCCGCCCGACTGTTTCTGAAAGGCCTCCGCGCAAGTGCTGCTGCAAAAGAGGTAGGGCTGTCCCCCGACAATGGGGGGCACGGCCGATCCCCGCGGGACATAGGTTTTGCACATCGGACACAGCACCATGTCATCCTTGCCGGCCAGCGCGCCCCCCCGCGTTTTAAGCCCCCGGAACTCCTTGATAGCACTCCGCAGCAGGAAATAGCTCAGCACCAACAGGCCGCCAACGAGCAATAAGCGAATCATCGTCTACTCCCCACCATGCGCGCTGCCCGCCATCCTACGGGCGACTCCAGATGCTGTCAATCCTTTGACTGCCCTGCCTTCCCAGCGGGGCCGCTCAGGATTCACCCTGAACCATATCGACGTGTCAAGGACGGCCTCCTGCGCCAAGAGATTGAAATGTCTAGGTTCTTCTGGCAGTCAGAGCGGGTCCAAATGGCCCATAGGCCTTCCTGCTTAAGAGGCCATTTGCCCTTTCAAAAAGGGGCTTCTGCCCGATAGTGAAACCGCAGGGCGCGTGGTAGGTTTCCATCCATGAAGACCTGCGACAAATGCAAGGGGACCCTGATGCTGGAGCGCGCAGTGGATTTAGACGCCGGCCTGGCGATCACCGTCTACGCGTGCCTCAACTGCGGACGGCGGAAGCCGGCCGAGCCGGAACCCCGGCCGCTCACAGCCCGCGCCTACGCGATCCGCTGACGCGACGCCCGTGCGACGTCCGCATGCGCTGACCGCCGACGAGCGGCTCGCGGCGGAAGCTGCGTGGTACGGGCGGCCACTCGATCTTATCTGGTCCGCGCCCGCGCGGGCTGTCTATGCTGGCATGGCACTGGCGAAACTCAAACGCGAGACGCATCGGGTCATCTCAGAGCACAACGCGGTTTTTGTCCAGCGCGCGCTCGATCTAGTCGCTGGGTAGCGCACAACAGAACGAACTATGAAACCGACGGTTACCAAAATTTCTAGCATCCCGCAGACGGCCCTGCTCTGCTGCCCTCAGTGCACCCATCTGATCAGTTACGAACGGGGCCAAGACCGCATCGTCTGCCGCGCCTGCGGTGCCACGCTCCCGGCGCGCACGCTGCG
>VGXF01000020.1 GCA_016873435.1 Nitrospira sp. | reverse complement strand
ATACGATCGAACCGAAGATCGTGTATGAGTATGTCCCGCCAACGGATCAATCTAAAATCGTTCAAGTCGATGACGTGGATGATCTCGGCAAAAAAAATCTCGTGACGTACTCGATGCAAAACCGGCTATTGGGGCAGGATGCGCGCGGCATGACGCGGAACTGGTTAAATCTGACGCTCGCGCAGAGTTATCGGCTTGGAGCCGTGCAGACGCAGGCGCGCCGGTTCACCTTCCCGGGCAGTTCCCAGTTCACCAGTAACACGCAGGCGACTCAGCCAGCCATGACCGCCGTGCAGGGCAAGAAGTTTTCTGACCTTTGGCTCCGCGCGGTCATTGGCGATCCAGCGCCCCCGCCCGTGACCCTCCCGGGGCAACAGCAGCGCAGCGTGCTGCCGCCGGTGAGCAACACGCTGACCATCGACGCCTTTGTCAATCCCTACACGGGGGGGGTAAGTCAGATCAACGCGGATCTACGAGTCCAGCAGTCGAATCAGTGGTATGTTGAAATTGGGCAGCGGTATACGCACGCGGGCAACCGTGTACGGCGTGGCGACATCTGGAATCCCATTTCGTTCAATGAGGTCTTCACGCCTTCGCCGGAGTTGCTGTTTACGACGTTCACTGCCGCCGTGCGGTTGCCGCATGGCTGGACTGTCGGGACAAAAATCTATTATGACTTTTTGTACACTGCAAGTACCACCAATACATCGAGCATGCTGATCCCCAGCAAGAAAACCAACAGTCCGGAAACGGACGTGGTGGCTCTCTATCAGAATCCGTGTAAATGCTGGTCCGCAGGCTTCTATTACCTCAGATTCCCAGATCGGGAGTCGTATAATTTCATGATCAGTTTGACTGGCATCGGGTGGACAGAAAATTTCGGCACCGCTGTGGTGAAATCCATTCTCAGTCCATTACTTATCGGTGAACGAGGGCTGCCGTGGGCGACACCCGGCGGTCCCTATGGCCGGCCACTGGCTCCGTACCCGGCTGATGCACCGGGGGGAGCTCCACGCCCCTGAGACAGGCACCAGTATTGTGCGTGGTCAGCAGGACTGCTGGTGTGAGAGCTAGCTTGCGAACAACCGCCCGTGTCACCTGCCGATGTGCGCAGGGGCAATTCCAGCAGGGAGGCGCACAAGTATGGTCGCGCGACTGCAGATTCCCGGCAAGTGATTGAGGCCTAGCAGCAGGAGTCGCCAAGTTGCTGGCGTCCCAGAGCGATGTGCCCCTGACCTATCGCGATCATGTGCTCAATGGCTCTCTGGATTATCTGGTTGCAGTCAAGCCGTGGGTCCAAGTTGAGCAGGCGGATGTGCATCTGGCGGGGCACGCTCTAATTGCACTGACCACTGCCGGCCATCTGAGCGCAGAGCCACTGAGATCATTGCTAAGAGCGTCGGCCGGCCGATGTACCGGCCGCCATGGCGGCCGCGGCTGGACAAAGTAGCCACGACTAGATGGTGGGGACCGCAAGTGCCCTGGCGTGTGGTGCCGCCGCGGGCCGGGTGAGCGGGCGTCCCTCTGGCATGGAGCTGACGCATGGGGCACTGCGCGTGTGGCGCCGTTGTTGACAGTCAAAAAGACCGTCGTGTACGATGCCGCCGGTGAGTGTGAGTGCAACTGAGTTGAAGGAGGCAGGCCTGTGGGACATGCGTTGAAGGTGGACGAAGCGAGCTGGGATGCCACGGTGATGCAGTCACCGGGGCTGGTGCTCGTGGATTTCTGGGCAGTTTGGTGCGGGCCCTGCCAGATGATTGCGCCGATCATCGACGAGCTGGCGGTCGAGTACGCCGGCAAGGTTACAGTCGCAAAACTCAATACGGATGAAAATCCCGAGATTGCCGGCAAGTATCAGGTGATGAGCATCCCGACCATCCTGATCTTCAAAAACGGGCAGCCGGTTGACCGGCTGGTCGGGGCCCTGCCCAAGCAGAAGTTTAAAGGGGTGCTCGATTCGTTGCTGGCCCAGGTGTCCAAGACGGCCTGACCGGAACAGTATCCCCGGGGCCGTCTGAAGGATGAACGTCGGGGGAAGGCCCCCCATTTTTTCGCTCGCGGTTCGCCTGCATCATTCATACGTCACACTTCCTGCATGCTCACTGAGCTGCGCATCGCCAAGTTCGCAATCATCGACCAGCTCAGCCTCGAGTGTGCGCACGGGCTCCATGTTCTGACCGGCGAAACCGGCGCCGGGAAATCCATCATCGTCGATGCCCTCACGCTGCTGGTCGGCGGCCGCGCGGACGAGGGGTTTATCCGCGCGGGGGAGGAGGAAGCCGTTCTGGAGGCAGCCTTCACGGTTCCCGCTGACAATCCGCTGGGGTTCCGGTTGCGCGAAGCGGGGCTGCTAGGTGAGGGTGAGACGGAAGTAATTGTCCGACGGGTCCTCTCGCGGACCGGTCGGCATAAGCTTTATCTCAACGGCAGTCTGACACCGCTCAAGACACTCCAAAGCCTTGCCGGAACCCTTATTGACATTCACGGCCAGCACGAGCAGCAATCGCTGCTTTCCGCCCACTCCCAATTGTACGCGCTGGATGCCTTCGCCCACGCGCAGGACATCCGGCAGCCCTATACACAGGCCTACCACGAATGGCGCGCGCAACAACAGGATTGTGAGTTGCTGCGGGCACGCTTGGCTGAGCGCGCGCAGCGCGAGGAGCTGCTGCGGTTCCAGCACCGTGAATTGCAGGAGGCTAATCTCAAACCAGGGGAGGAGGAGGCGTTGCAGGCCGACCGCAACCGGCTGGCCCATTCGCAGCGGCTCAGCGAATTATCCCAAGGTGCCTATGGCGCGCTGTATGGCGATGACGCCTCGCTGCTGGGGTCGCTTGGTCAGGTGAGGGGTCAGCTGCGCGAACTCGCATCCATCGATCCGTCCGCTGGGGAGTGGATGGCGCTGTGCGACGGCGCCGTTACGCATCTCAAGGAGCTGGCGCAGCACCTGCGTGCGTACCACGAGGGGTTGGAGCAGGATCCGGCCCGGCTAGTCCAGATGGAGGAACGACTGGACCGGCTGCTGAAATTAAAGCGCAAATACGGCGGGACCGAGGCGGCGCTGCTGGCCAAGCGGGACGAGGTGCAGCGCGAAATCGATCTGCTGGAGTCCGGTGATACGCAGCTGGTTGAAATGGAGCGCAGAGCGGTCGAAACCAGAACGCAGGCGGAAAAACTGGCTGACCGTCTCTCGCGTGAGCGCGCCAAGGCTGGCAAAGCGCTGGAGTCGCGGGTGATGGAGGAACTGGCCGGACTTCGGATGGACCGCACTCGTTTTCAGATTCTTGTCGAGACGGATCGGACCGAGGCCGGCTTTGGCCCATCCGGCCGCGACCGCGTGGAATACCGGTTTTCAGCCAATGAAGGCGAGCCACCGCAACCGTTGGCCCGTGTGGCATCCGGCGGGGAACTGTCCCGCGTCATGCTAGCGATGAAGACGGTGTTGGTGGACACCGATGGGGTACCGACCCTAATTTTTGACGAAGTGGATGCTGGCGTCGGAGGGGCAGTGGCGGCTGTCATGGGCAAACGGCTGCATGCGCTGGCGAAATATCATCAAGTGTTTTGCATCACACACCTGCCGCAGATCGCGTCACAGGCGGACGTGCACTATGTGGTGGAGAAAGTCTCGGAGAAAAAACGGACGGTCACGCGCGTCCGCTGCCTGGATGCAGCTGGACGCAAAGAAGAAGTGGCCCGGATGCTGGGTGGTCTGGCCGTCACGAAGGCCGTGCGAGAAACGGCGGCAGAGATGATTAGTGAGGCGAGGAAAACGCACTAGCGGTCAGAGGCAGTGCATCCCCAGCGGGTGCAGCGCTATAGTATCGTCCAGCGTTCGCGTCCCTGCAATAGCGGATCTGTGACAACGGAGCGCGCTCACACCCAGATTAGACTTTTCAGGACGCGTCCAACGGGCAGCCGCCTGGCGTCATGTATAGCAGGTAATTGCCCATGCCATGCTGCACGTTCGCCTTGTGCAATGGGTGATGGTACACCATCGTCATCTCGTAGTCGTCCTGCCGCGTCACGGGGAAGCCCTGCCCGCTCTTGTAGACCTGGTGGGGCAGGAAGGACAAGAAGGTTCCGTCCATTGCCACGTCTGGGACCGTGCGCAGCAGCGTCCGGTTTTGCGTCTTGTTGTCGAGCGTGATCAGCAGGACTTCGTCGTGCCCATGGGGGTAGACAAACTTCACACAGCCGTCCAGGGTGAACTTCAGCGGTGCCGACAGGACCGTTACGCCGGGCTTCACTGCGATGCCCTCATCCGTTTGGTCAGGCCCGCGCTGAGCGAACTGGCTGTAGCAGACGATGTTCACGCCCACCTGATAGACCTCCATCTCCTTCACCTTCGCGCCCGGTTTAGCCGTATATAGTGTGAAGCGAGCCATCACGTTCTTAGTCGGCGGGGCCTTGTGGTAGAAGGCAACGACGGACATGAGGTGATGGGTCTTGTCGAGCTTCACCGCGTAGCCATCGGGGAATTTGGCCTCGGTCATCTCTAGGCCGGCCCCCGCGAAGAACAGCGGCTCACCGTCGCAGGAGACGCTTGGTTTGTCGTTGTCCAGCATCAGAATATGGTGCAGGAAGTTCTGTGGCAGTTGCTGGCCCTCGGCCGTGAACACTTCCGCTTTGTAGCCGGTCAGGTACTTGTCCTCCGGCAACTGGAAGATGTGCTTTGGCAGACTGGCCGCCAGTTCGCCCTCGTGGGGGGAGGGCAGATCCACTGGGCCGAAGGTGATGGTCACGGCATCCTCCGTCACAGAGACCCGCGTTGCCACCTGGTTTTTCAGTGTCGGCACGGCCGGGGCCGCATGGTGCTGGTGGCCGCCGTCGGCCAGGGCCGTTCCGACCAGCAGGAGTGCAAGACCTGGCGCGAGCAATATACGAGGCATCGTTCCTCTCGATCAGCTAGCCGGCTGCGTTAATGTGTTTGGATTGGGAGCACGCGTGTCCAGCGATATGTGCCGCCGTGCTCTTTAGGTGGAATGTTTATGTGAGTGCCGACGCGGGAATACCACCATATCCCCTTTGCGCTTTTGCCGTCCTCCGCGAGCAAAACTTCAAATCCGCCTTCGCGGTCATTTTCCGCCTGCTCCCAAGTGCCCTGCCAGAGACGGTTGGCAACGCCCGTGGTTTTTATTCGGCCGCCTTTGTGCGTGTAGGTGCCGTTACCGGCTTTGTCGAGCGTGGCTGTGTAGGCCTTGTCGTCTTCCTCAATCGTCCACGCGCCGCTAAGATCAGGCCGCTCGCCCGTGCCGGATACGTTCTGCGCCGAGGCGCCGCCGGTCGTGACGGTTTTCGGCACCGCTCCGGTCCGAAGGGACTCGTACCACAGGGGCTGCACCCCGCGGTCGCGGGGTTGTTGTAGCACGCCGGTCTTGTGCAGGGGGAGCGTCATGCGCATCTGGGTGGGGCCGGTGCTGAGGTGGCGCCGGTAGTCCAGCTCCATGTGTAACCAGGCCCCGTCGTCCTGCTGCCACAGTTGCACTTCTGGCAGGGGGAGTGCGAGTTCTCCGACGGCATCAAACTGGTTCATCATTTCATGTTCGACAGCTGGCCCGCCGACGTGCGTCCGCCCGTCGATCGAGGAGCCGGTGACATCGGCACCGGGGGACATATCTGGTGAAAGCGTGGCGCTGGGCCAGTCCGCGTTAGCCTTGACGAGGCGGGGCAGGGGCTCCTGCGCCGTGGCAGGATTGGAGCCGGCTTTAGTGGGGAGCGGGCTCCAGCATAGCGCGGCGACCAGCACACACAGTGCGCGTAGCCGCATGCATTGAGTCAACGGCATTGCTCGCCCACGCTACGCGCGGTCGTGTGACTTGTCAACGTCTCAGCGTGCCCCAGAAGGACCGTAGCGCGCAACCATTGCCCCATACAAATGCTCAGCAAGCGGCTGAAGGTTTTTTGTGTCAGCGGCGTTATATGTGATGAGTTTTGCCAGCGCCTGCTCGTCACCGGCCTGCCACTGGTGCCACAAGCGGACGGCCTCCCAGCCGTCCATGCCCTGTACGGATGCGTGCCGTGCGATGCCTAGTGTGGCTTCAATGTGTTTGAGCCCACCCGTGTAGCCCAGCCGACGCGCAGCGAAGCAGAGATCGAAATGCGGCTGGTCAAGCGGCAAGCGGGGATACTTGGCCTTAAGAAAGGGCAAATCGAAGCCGCTGCCGAAGAAGGTCACGATCAGATCGTAGCGCTCCAATTCCTCCATCAGCCGCTGCCCGGTCAGCGACTCGTTGCGGATCAGGGTGGTCATCCGGCCGCCGCCGTAGAGACCGACCATCGTGACGTCGCCCTCGTCAGGCGCGGTGCCGGTGGTTTCGATGTCGAGAAACACCGTGCGCGCGCGGAAGGCCTCGAACAGCCGCCACTGATCCCGTGGTTTCAGGCAGCGGGCGAAGTGTCGTGCGTCACGTTGCGCGAACCGGTCGCGGGCCTGCGCCACATCCCGGTCATAAAGCGATTTGCGCGAGCAGGAGATGCCGGGCACCTCGCCGGCTTCGAGAAAGGCGTCCCACGATAGGACACCGTGTTCCCACAAGCGGCGTTCAGTGAACTCGCCGACTCCAGCGAGAAAAATGAAGGTGGATTCCAGCATGGGTTGTCCGGGCTCCGTCCGGTGCGATTGTAGCAGAAGTGCACCGCTGCGTGGGGGGCAGCCTTGATTTCATGTCGGAAACACGTTAGATTCCGGTCGTATTTTCCCCGGGATAGCGCAGCAGCATCATGCCGGATCAACAGCCTCGACGTATTCGTATTTCCATCGGTTCGGTCAAGCTTGAGGCCGAACTCAAGTCGAACAAGACCGCGGACGGCGTCTATGCTGCGCTGCCGGTCGAGGCGCCTGTCAACATGTGGGGCGAGGAATTTTACTTCGCGATTCCTGGCGTGAAGGACCACCGGGAGACGGCTACTACGCAGGTCAAAGTCGGCGATGTGGCCTTTTGGGGCGCGGGCGGGGTGTTGGCCCTATTTTTTGGGCGGACGCCCATGAGCATGGGGGCCGATCCTGTGCCGGCCGACCGAGTCAATGTGATCGGCCGTATTATGGGCGATGCCACGGCGCTGCGGCAGGCGATGGGGTCGACGCGCATCAGAGTCGAGCGGATATGAAACTCTCCAAGGAACGAGTGGCACACATGGCGCAGTCGCTCGCGCAGCGGCTTACGCAGGAGCACCTAGTGCAGCTTACCGGCTCACAGAAGGCGTTTGAGGATACGCTACAGCATGCCATCACGGGCGAATTGATGGTGGAGGAGAAGCTTAACGCCGAAGTCCGTATTCTTATGCAAAAGTATGAGGCCGAAATCGAGAAGGGGAAGGTGGACTACCAGAAAATGTTTCTCATGGTGAAGAAGCAACTGGCCAAGGACCGCGGGATCGTGCTATGAGGCGCGTATGGTGCTGAGCGAAGACAAGGTCAGTCATTTGTCGCACGTGATCCTGGGCGCCGTGAAAAAAAGCATGGCGGTCAAGCTGACAGGCGACGAGGCGCAGGCGCTGCGCGAGATCAAGCGTGTGCTGGCCGCCGAGCTAGCTGCGGAGGCGGAGATTGACCGCGCAGTCCGCGCCAAGCTAGCGTCCTATTCGCGTCCGATTTTGGAGGGCAGCCAGGAGTGGGACGTGCTCTACCGCACTACGTTTGAGGATGAGAGCCGCAAACGGAAACACTAGGAGCAGGTAATATCATGACTCATCGTACACCGTTTCGGATCGGAGTGTTGGCCGTGCTCAGCGCGGCCCTGCTGCTATCCGCCTGCGCAAGCAAGCCGAAGCCAAAGGTACGCGAACCGCTGCCGCTGCCGGTAAACGCGGCGCAGACCGCGCGGCAGGCCACGACACAGGGGACACAGGCCTTCTACGCCGGCGATTATGATGGCGCCAAAACGTTTTTCCTGCAAGCGGTGTCCGCCGCACCCAATCTGGGCGAAGCGCACTACAATCTTGGCCTGGCGCTCTTCAAGCTGGGCGATACGGATGTCGCACGAGAGCAGTTCGTCCAGGCCGCGAATCTGTCGCCGGGAAATAAAGTGATCTGGGATTCGCCCGCGCTGAGCCCCTACAGCACGCCTGATGCGAACATCCCCAAAAAAGATAAAGAGCATCCCTACGCCAACTCACGTCCAGGCTTCGGAGGGGGGCCGCGGTAGTGGCTGCAGCGGTTGAAGCGGGGAAGAAAGCGCCGGCGTTTTCGCTGCCGGATCAACATGGCACGACGATTCGCCTCAAGGATCTTAAGGGCAAGCCGATCGTCCTGTATTTCTATCCTAAGGACGACACGCCGGGCTGCACGAAAGAAGCCTGCGACTTCCGCGACCACGACACGGCCATCAAGAAAACTGGCGCGGTGGTCCTCGGCGTGAGTCTGGACGACGAGGCGGCTCACCAAAAGTTTATCGCCAAGTACAGCCTGCCGTTCACTCTGCTCTGCGATAGGGACGCAAAGATTGCTAAGGCCTACGGCGTCTACAAGCAAAAATCGATGTACGGCAAAAAATACTGGGGTATCGAGCGCAGCACCTTTGTCATTAATAAGACGGGTGTTGTTGCGATGGCCTTCCGCAAGGTGACCGTGGAGGGGCATGCACAGGAAGTCCTCTCAGCGCTGAAAGCGCTCTAGCCAATGGACGCGGGTGAGAAAACTTGGCACGGGGTTCGTGCAGCGTCGCTTTCAATGCTGGCGGGCCTTGGGCATCTGTATCTGGGGGAAAAGAGAGGCTACCCGTTCCTCACAATCGGCATGATCTTACTCGTTGTCTCCCGCACCATCTGGCCTCCAGCCGAACTATTTTACCTCAGTTTCGCAATCTTCTCCGGATTCGATGCCTTTTCGATCGCCAAGCGTGGACATGGATTAATGTAGGTAGGATAGTGAAGCGGCCGGCCCACGCGTTGCTCGTCGTCAGCAGTTGTCTGATCAGTACAGTTTCATATGCGGCTTCGCCAATAGACGGACAGCTGTCCGTTCGCGACGTACTTACCATGCCGGGGCAGCCGTCCCGGATTGAAGCAAATCTTACCCGCCGGGGAACAACCGCAGAGCGCCAGGGATTAGCTGGTTACCCGCTCGAGTTGATTATCGAGGGGAGGCAAGCGGCAACAGGCAGAACGGGGGAAGATGGCCGAGCCTATCTGGCGTACACGCCACGGACGCGGGGAAATCACGATATAACAGTGAGGCTGCTGCCGGATTTTGGTGTCGTTGCCTCAGATGCGCAGGCGACGGTGGGGGCGTGGGAGCGCCGCCGGCCGATTCTTCTCGTTGAGCTGACGTCAGTGGTTCGGCAAGAGGATGCCTCCGCTGTGTTGGATTCGGCGGATGAACTGACGCGGCTGGCGCGGTTTTTCTACAACGTCATTTATGTGTCGTGGTCGCCAGATGACCGATCGTTGCCGGGGAGTGTTGAGGGCAATCCTCGTGCGTGGCTGGAGAAAAATAACTTCCCGCGCGGGCTTGTGGTCAACCTGCCGATGGGCGCGCAGTCGCTGAAGGCCAAGATCGAGCAGTTGCGGGCGGCGGGATGGATAAATATCAAGGCAGGGATCGGGCGAACGAAAGGGTTCGCGGACGTGCTGGTGGAACATCGGATCGAGGTTGTGCTTGTGCCGAAGCCGGCGAAGGGCGAACTGCCGAAGAAAGTTAAGAC
>VGXF01000019.1 GCA_016873435.1 Nitrospira sp. | reverse complement strand
ACACCGGATTGGTTAAGGAACCAGTTGCGTGGGACGCGCCGCGTACGCGTACAATGCGGCCATCCACTGCCAGTCGCCCCTCCGCGTAGAGCTGCACGGCTTTCGGAAAAATCCTGTGCTCCTCCACCAGGATACGCGAAGCCAGTGCTTCCGGCGTATCGCCCTCAAGGATCGGCACCGCCGCCTGGATGATGATCGGTCCCTCGTCTACACCTTCCGTCACAAAATGCACGGTGCAGCCGGAGAACCGCACGCCATGCGCGATGGCTTTCGTCTGTACGTCCAAACCAGGGAAGGACGGCAGGAGTGACGGATGGATGTTCATCATGCGGTTTTCGTATGCGCTGATCAACACGGAGGTGACAATCTTCATGTAGCCGGCCAGCAGCACCAGCTCGACCTCATGCTTGTTGAGCACATCCAGCACGGCACGGTCGTAAGCTGCTCGGGCATCCGGTTGCCCCGCAAAGGGCGTGGGGTCAAGGAAGACGTTGGTGAGACCGTGTTTCCGCGCCCGGTCGAGCGCTCCGGCGTCTTTCTTGTTGCTGAGGACAACGACGATCTGCGCGCGTAATGTTCCCGCTTCGATCGCGTCAATGATGGCTTGGAGATTGGACCCCCGTCCGGAGGCGAGTACGCCTACACGTAGCCTTTCGCCTCTAGCCTCAAGCCTCTGGCCCATCCCTTCAGACATACTCCACGCCCGGTTCGCCGGCTACCATCTCGCCGATCACATAGCCCTTGTCGCCCAGCGCCGCGGCTTTAGCAAGCACAGCCTCGGCATGCTGCGCCGGCACGATCATCACAAGCCCGATGCCCATGTTGAACACGCGGTGCATCTCCATGTCGTCCACCCGCCCGATCTTTTTAATGAGCGAAAAGATCGACGGTATGGGCCACGCGCCGCGACGCAACTGTGCGCGACAATTCTTTGGAAACACACGCGGGAGATTTTCCGTTAGCCCGCCGCCGGTGATATGCGCGATACCCTTGACCGGAAATTCGGCTGCCAGCGTGAGCACCTGCTTCGCATAAATCCGCGTCGGCGTCAGGAGCACCTCGCCCAGGGGGCGGTCGAGATCCACCAGCTTGCTGCGGACGCTGAGGCCGCCGTCGTCAAAGAGCGCGCGCCGCGCCAGCGAAAAGCCATTGCTGTGCAGACCGGTGGAGGCCAGCCCCACCAGCAGGTCCCCGGGCTTGATCGTCGAACCGTCGATAATCTTCGGCTTGTCCACCACGCCAACAGCAAAACCGGCCAGGTCGTACTCTCCGTCAGGATAGAACGACGGCATCTCTGCCGTCTCCCCGCCGATCAACGCGCAGCCAGCCTGCCGGCATCCCTCAGCAATCCCGCGCACGACCGCTTCACCCTTGGCGACCGTCAACTTGCCCGTCGCAAAGTAATCGAGAAAAAACAGTGGCTCAGCCCCACTGACCGCGATGTCATTGACGCACATCGCCACGAGATCGATGCCAACCGTGTCATGTTTATCCACTAGGAAGGCGATTTTCAGCTTCGTTCCGACGCCGTCAGTGCCGGAGACGAGAACTGGCTCTTTGTACTTGTCGGTCTGAAGTTTGAAGAGCCCGCCGAAGCCGCCGAGGTCGGTCAGAACTTCCGAGCGGAAGGTGCTGCGGACGGCCGGTTTGATGCGCTGCACGAATTCATTGCCGGCATCGATGTCCACACCCGATTGCTTGTAGGTTGTCATGCCTTAAATGCTGAACGGCGACCGATGCACACTCAACGGCAGAACGATCATACAAGAGGCAGACACAGGGGTCAACGCGCGAGTTCCACTAAAGTCTCGATGTGCGCGGTCTGGGGAAACATGTCGAAGGCCCGGAGACGATTCACACAATAGCCGCCCGCGCAGAGCTTTCCCAGATCGCGCGCCAACGTGGCCGGATCGCAGGAAAGATAAAAAATCCGCGGCACGGTCAGTGCTAGCAAGCCGCGCAGAGCGTCCGGGCTTAAGCCGGTGCGCGGCGGATCCATCAAGACCGCGTCATACTCCCCCGTCTCTGTGGCAGCCAGACACTCTTCGGATTTTTGATGGCGGAACCGGCACCGGCCGATATGATTGACCTTGGCTGTCTGGCGTGCATCGGCCAATGCCCAGCGATTGCTTTCCACCTCCGTAACCAGCGCGCCGCGCCGCGCAAGCGGCAACCCCAGCACACCGATGCCAGCATATAATTCAAGGACGCGCGGCCCCTGTGACGGATTCACCCATTCATTCACGGTCTGTGAAAGTGTGCTGAGCAACGGCCAGTTGGCCTGCATAAACGACCCGTCCGTGATGCGGAACTGCAGTTCGCCCAACCGGTCGGCGATCCAATCCTGTCCCGCTACCCAGCGCCCGCGGTTCTCCGCCGTGACGACCTGCCCACTGATGTCCGGCACGTCCTGACAAAGCGAAAACAATTGCGCTGCCTGTGAACGCGTGGCTGGACCGGTCCGCCAGGACAACAGCGTCGAGCCGAGGGCCACCGACCGTCGGACTTCAAGCGACTCCACCTGACCCGGCAACCGGCTCACCCGCCCCAGACGATCAGCAATCTCCCCGATCGTCTTTCGCATCGCCTCTGGCACGAGCAGGCAGCCCGCCGCCTCAACCGGCTGGTGCGAGCCTGCCTCACGAAATCCCAATGCCATGCCACGCTGGCCGCGAAACACGACGAAGCGCACCGCACTGCGGTAGCCATAGGGACTGGGCGAAGGGATTATGGGGGGAACGTCAATCTGGAGTTTCCCGACACGTGCGAGCGTCTCGGCCAGGATCTCGCGCTTGAATCGAAGTTGTGCTTCATACTCAATGTGCTGGAGCTGGCAGCCGCCGCAAATTTCATAAACTGGGCAGGGCGCGGGGGTTCGCTCCGGCGACGGCGCGGCGATCTCCTGAACCGCCGCCTCCTGATAGCTCTTATGCTTCGCGCCAAGGGCAACGGAAACCGTTTCGCCTGGAATCGCTCCTCGCACAAATAGCACCTGAGAGTCATGGCGTGCCAGCCCCCGCCCGCCCTGGACAAGCTTGTCGATGGTCACCATGAGAGATGGGGCAGGCATAGCCAAGTGATGACAGGCTTAATCGTTGGAACGTCAGATTTCTCAGCTCTCGTGACGCAACTCAACGCTGAGCAGTTTAATTTTGCGATGCAGATGACTGCGTTCGATCTGTAACGCATCCGCTGTTTTGGAGACGTTCCAGTTATGCTCCCGGAGTTTGCGGCTGATGTAGTCTCGTTCGAAGGCGTTGCGTGCGTCCTTCAGCGAATCGTAGTTGTTGCTCGTCAGGGGGCTGGACGCGGTAGCCGCTCCGCCTACCGACGACGAGCGCGACTGTATCAGCGGCCCGATGTGCGCGGCCTCAACTGTCGCCTCCGGCACCATGATCATGAGCCGTTCGATCAGGTTGCGCAGCTCGCGGATGTTCCCCGGCCAGTCGTACTGCTCCAGCGCTACCAGCGCCTCGGCTGTGATGCCCTTCGGCTTCACCTTCTGCTCCTCCGCATGGGTCTTGAGAAAATGCTGTACGAGGAGCCGAAGGTCCTGCTTGCGCTCGCGCAGCGGGGGCACCTCGATCGGCACTACGTTGAGCCGGTAATACAGATCCTCACGGAAATTACCCTTCTTGATTTCGGCCTGCAAGTCTTTGTTGGACGCGGCGATCACCCGCACGTCCACCTTGATTGCCTTGGTCCCACCCACGCGCATGAACTGCTGTTCTTGGAGCACGCGCAGGACCTTGGCTTGAGTGTTGAGGCTCATGTCGCCGATTTCGTCGAGGAACAGCGTGCCACTGTTGGCCTGCTCGAACTGGCCCCGCTTCTGCCCGGTGGCGCCGGTGAAGGCCCCCTTCTCGTGCCCCAGCAATTCGCTTTCGATCAGCGTTTCAGGAATCGCCGCGCAATTGACAGCCGTGAACGGCTTGTCCGCACGCGGGCTGTGCTGGTGAATGGCGCGGGCCACCAGCTCCTTCCCCGTGCCGTTTTCGCCGCCGATCAACACGCGGGCGTTGGACGGTCCGGCGGTCGTGATGAGCGCCCGCAGCTGCTGCATGGCCGGCGAGGTACCGATCAGCTCGAACTGCCGCTCGACTTTGTAGCGGAGTGTTTTGTTTTCTTCTTGAAGGCGGCGCTGGTCGAGCGCGTGCCGGACACGCAGCATGACGTTTTCAAGTGAGAGCGGCTTCTCGATAAAGTCGTACGCGCCAAGCTTGATGGCCTTGACCGCCGTTTCGATGTTGCCGTGCCCGGACATCATGAGCACCTGCACCTGCGGCACCTGCTCGCGCGAGCGCTTGAGCGTCTCGATGCCGTCTAATTCAGGCATCCAGATGTCGAGCATCATGAGGTCGGGCGGATCGTTGGCCAGCGCCGTCAAGGCCTCCTGTCCGCTTTTGGCCGTGGCGATGTGATAGCCCTCATCCTCCAGGATCTTGCTCAGTGCGGTTAGGATCGCCGGTTCGTCGTCCACGATCAAAATCGATTCTGCCATGATTGCTCAACCTCTCAACGAATGATGGGTAATGGATAATGGTTCATGTACGCGGGGCCTTTCATCGGCCATAAGCCATCGGTCATCAACCATTGCTCCTTAGGTCGGTAATTCAAATGTAAACACCGCGCCCCGCGGCTCGTTGCGGCCGGCGCGGATCTGCCCTTCGTGGTCGGTGATGATGCGCTGGACGATGGCTAGTCCAAGGCCTGTGCCCGTCCGCTTCCGCGTGAAGTACGGCAGAAATAGCTTGTCCTGATCTTCTGGATTCACGCCCGGCCCGTCGTCCGCCACGGTCACAACGGCACGCCGCCGCTTCACGTCGTGTTTGGTCGTGATCGTCACGTGGCCCTTCTGCTCCATTGCCTGTGCGGCGTTGTCGAGCAGGTTGAGGAACACACGCTTGATCTGCTCGCGGTCAAAATTTATGTGGGGCAGCTCTTCGTCCAACTCCGTCTGGAACTGCACGCCCCGGTGGGCTGCGCGATAGAGTGCCACCACCTCGCGGACCACGTCGTGCAGCGACTGCCGCGCCATCTGCGGCACGGGCATCCGCGCGTACTTTGAAAACTCGTCTACCATCTGCTTCAGTGCCCCGACTTCGCTGATGATCACGCTCGTGGACTCCTCAAAGACATTATTGAAGTCAAGCGCCTTCTCGTCGAATTTCTTCCGCAGGCGCTGGGCGGACAGTTGGATCGGCGTCAGCGGATTCTTGATCTCGTGCGCGATACGCTGAGCCACTTCCTTCCAAGTCGCCACTTTCTGCGCCTTCATGAGCTCGGTCAGGTCCTCAAACACGAGGACGAAACCGAGGTCGTTGCCCGCCTCATCCCGCATGCGTGAAAGGTTCAGCACGGTGGTCATGGACTTGCCCTGCACCTCCACCGCCCCCTCCGCGGTCAGCGTATCGAGCGCGTTGGTGAGAATACGATCATAGGCTGTCTGGAATAGATCAAGCTTGAGTTCTTTGAAGGTCTCGCTGACCGAGCGGCCTTTGAGCCGGTCGCCCCAGACGCCGAGGATGCGCTCGGCCGACGGATTGACGGTCGTAATGGCGCCGTTGCGGTCGATGGACAGCACACCCGCCGCCACTGTCGCCAGCACCGCCTCTGTGTAGGCGCGTCGGCGGTCCAGCTCGGTATTGGACTGCCGCAGCGAGACGTTGACCTCCTCCAGCTTCGTCTTGCTGGAGCGCAGATCGTCGGTCATGCGATTGAACGACTCCACTAGCGTCCCGATCTCGTCCGTTGCCTTTACCTTGATCCGCACGTTCAGATCACCATGCGCGATGGCTTCCGTAGCCTCGGCTAGCCGCTGGATTGGCACCGTGATGCCGCGCGCGACATAGAACCCAAACCAGGTAGCGCCAAACAGAATCATAACCGTGATCACGGCCACGAACAGATAGGCCGCCACCTTAATCGGCGTTTGCATGGCCTTGATCTGCCGGTATTCGGTGTACTGCGTGGAAATGCTCTCCATTTTGGCCAGCAACGACTCCGGCACGTAGGCGTCCACGACCACCACGCCGTCGAGTTCGCCCTGTTTCGCGTTTGAGGCGATGGGGACGCCAGCCCGGACCAGCCGGCCACTCTGCGCCTCCTGTACGGACGTCATCTCCTGTCCGGCGCTGATCACTTGCAGCACCAACTGCCCGATCGGCAGCTCGAGCACGGCGGGTGCCACGTGCGGATCGGCCGCCTTGGTCAACAACTCTTGTTTGGCCGAATAGACCTCCACGCCGGCCAGATTGTGCTCCGCACGCTTGCGTGCCATGCCAGCCACCAGCAGATCGCGATAATCGCGCTTCATCCATTCTTCGCGATAAATTTCGCGGCTGATGGCCCGCGCATGGTTGATCGCCAGATTGACGCGGCCTTCGTGCTGGATGCGTGCCAGATCCTCAGAATCCTTCAGCACCTGCTCGATCTGCTCGTTGAACCAGACATCCATGGCTTTGGTGACCAACCCACTGGCGACGATCGCCAGCAGCACCGTGGGAATCAGCGCAAACCCGATGAATGCCGCCACAAGCTTGGCGCGGAAGCCCGACCCGACTAGTTTGTGCCGCCGCTCGAAATACGCCTTGATCAGGTTGCGGGATAGCAGCAGCGAGAGGATGACGAGGCCAATTAGATCCAGATTGAACAGCAGGAGCACAAAGGCCGTGCTCGCATCGGGCAGCAGCCCTTCGCTCTCCCCGACGCCGGGCACGGTGTACTGCGCGTAGTAATAAGTGAGCGCCAGGCAGGGAACGAGCAGTAGTGACACGATCCCGATCGGCGTCCAGTGGGACCGGCGCCGGTCACGGTCCACCGTGTAGTCGCCCGGCTGCGTCAGGGACAGTCTATCCGAGTGGACAGATGCGTCCTTCTGTTCTACCGGCAGATCGAAGAGCCCCGGCATCAGAACCTGGCTCCCACGTCGGCGGTCACCCATGCGACGTGGAAATTGCGGTACCACTGGGGGACCCCCGACACCACTGCCTCGGAAAAATCAGGCGTCACAGACAAGGACTCCTGCGACCGTCGGACAGATGGCAGCCCATGCCGTTTGATCAGCGCGCGCGTGGTGCCATAGCTTTCCGCATAGGGCGGCGACGCCACACGTGCCTTGACATCGGGCTGAGCATCTGCAGCCCGAACCGGTCCGCTTGCGCACAGCATGGTGACGACAAACGGGCTAACGATGTTTTGGGGAATGGTCCGCATACCGGATATCTCAAACACGGGAGGCGACGGCCGTCGAATTGAGAACGAGCTCACGAAACAGAAGGAGATTTTTTCCCCGATGCAAGATCCACATACTTCATGCGCAAGGCATACAGCATGTCCGTCAGCATCGCCTGCTCGTCCTGGTCCAGATTGCCCTTCGTTTTGGCCTCGAGCACGGTCAGGATGTCGATGATTTCCTTGACCTGTGGCAGATTAACCGGCATCTTCCCCTGCCGTGGATCCAGCTGCTCGCCCATGAGCATGAGTGCGGAGGTACTGAGCGAAAAGACAAACGTCGAAAAGGTCACCGGCGGATGGTGGTGCTCGTGCGCTTGGCCGGCGTCTGGCGGCTCCGAAGCCATTTGCGACGGGGGAGTCGCAGCAGAGCCGGCCGGCGCCGGCTCATCCGCCCCGCGTCCCCGCTTGTCGCGGACGACAAAGCTTTGTTCGTGTTCCTTATCTGCCATGCGATTGCTTCAGAAAGTCCGCGTGTACGCTATCATAGGGTCGAGTGTTGCGCAAGCGACACAGCCTATTGAAACAGGTATAATGCCGGCCGGTTGGAGAGCTTTCGATGTCGGATCGGTTTAACGAACTTGTGCGATTGATGGCGGCGCTCCGGGCGCCGGACGGCTGCCCATGGGACCGCAAGCAGACGCACGACTCGCTCAAGCCGTATCTGCTGGAAGAGACCTACGAGGTCCTGGAGACAATCGACCAGCAGGATGAGCCGAAACTCCGAGAAGAGCTCGGCGATATTCTGCTGCAAGTGCTCTTCCACGCCCAAATCGCGGCCGAGCGGAAGACCTTCACGATCAACGACGTCATGCAGGTCCTGGCCGATAAGCTGGTCCGCCGGCACCCGCACGTCTTCGATAAGAAGAAGGACGACGCGCTGACACCAGATCAGGTTTATTCGAACTGGGAGCAGATTAAACGCAACGAGCGCAAGGAATCTGGCCGGGCCGAGTCCGCGTTGGATGGCGTGCCCAAAACACTCCCCGCGCTGCTGCGGGCCTTCCAAACCCAGGCCCGGGCCTCACGCGTCGGGTTCGACTGGCCGCAGAACGGCGACGGCGTGCATCAAGTCATGGACAAAGTGAAGGAAGAGATTGTAGAACTGACCGACGCCTACGGTCTCCGCGAGCGGGGCACCACACCGACTGCTACGGCGCAGCGGCACCTGGAAGATGAAATGGGCGATGTACTGTTCTCGCTAGTTAATCTTGCGCGCTTTCTCAAGGTGAATCCAGAGGATGCGTTGCGGCGGGCTACAGACCGCTTCGCCGACCGCTTCCATTATATCGAAGCGGAAGCCGCCCGGCAGAGCCGGCCACTCGACTCGATGACGCTAACCGAGATGGACGCCCTATGGGAACAAGCCAAGAAAAAACTCTCGTCGCGACCCGCGTAGTGGCCCATGGAACCTAACCCGTCACCCCCATCCGACAATCAGAACGGCCCCTACGTGGAGGGCGAGCGTGCTGGCGCCCATCCGTTGGTCGTCATCCTCTCCGTCATTCTCGGTCTGTGGTTTCTCATCTGGCTCGCCACACCGAAAGGCAAACCAACGCAAGCGCCGACCAATCCGGAACTGGCCTCCAAGTCGCTGATGGACGAAGGCGACCTATCGCCGGTCATGTTCACGGTCAAGACGACTGTAAAGGAATTCAACGCGATCGGCGTGCTGGTTCCGGCACAGGCCACGGACAGCCAGGTGGCCGGCCTGCTGAAACGGTTCCGCGAAGCTCGCCTCGCCAATACGTTGGCGACCATGCTGCCGCCCACCACGCACAAGCACAAGCTCGGTGAGCACGTCGTGGCGGACATTTTCATCTTTTCGGACACCAAATATGCGACGGCTGAAGCCATTGGTGTCCTATCACGCGGCGCCCATGCGCCGGGCGAGCTCTATCCGGGTGCCGTCCAATTTGAAATCGCGATGGAGCATGTGCGTGGGCATTATCGAGTTGATTTACACGACACCGGACATCCCGACAAAGGCGCAATTGGCTTTACGGATGAGTCCGGCGTGCATTCCAAACGCTACCGCGAACTGTTTTGAGAAGAATTCTTCTTGGTGTCACAAGGCTTTTCTCAACTTGACTAGCCCCACCGCGCTTGCATGATTTTTGCTCTTTACGTACACAGCCTGTCCGCAGCCTCCTGCCAGTTCTGATCCATTTCTACTCAGCAGACCAAAACTCGCTACACCTTGTGGCAAGTCAGTAATAGGCCACAATCGATCACCCAATGGTCCCGCGCATAGCCCTGTCCCAGATGGGGGACTGTACGATTACAACTACTTGCCCACAGGGTTATCAACAGGCCTTGCGAGCGGAGAGGAGCGTGCTAGAGTTTTAATTTTTCTCGAATTTCCTGACGCAATGCGGACTTGGATTCGTTCATCCAGGCATCTAATTGCTTGAACAGATGCGCCAACGGACCGATAAAGGGGCCAATCATGACGTCCAGCCGATCATTTAGCATGTTTTCTTTGTTCGCAATCTCCAATTTGCAGTCCGCAATGTGCCGCGTAAGCAATTTGGACATTGAGAGCTGCTGTCCGGGGCTACCGCCCTGCAATGCAAGCACGGTGTACTTCAAATAGTCTAATTCCTCAACCACCGCCACCTTCACCCGCACCGCATGCGGCGTTGGCCACGTACCCCGCTGGATGG
>VGXF01000018.1 GCA_016873435.1 Nitrospira sp. | reverse complement strand
TTGACTTAGATCAATCCCGTGATTTCTTCCGTCTTCGGATCGAGATCGATATGCTCGCCAGCCGGATGTGCTGGTAGCCCCGGCAGTAGCTCGATCCCGGAACAGACCGCTGTGAGATAGCCCGCGCCGGCCAGCAGGCGGACCTCCTTGATCGGCACGGTGAAGCCGGTGGGACGGCCCCTGAGTGCCGGATCGTGCGACAGCGAGAGCGGTGTCTTGGCCATGCAGATCGGCAGCCGGTCGAAACCCCATCGTTCGGCACGATCAAGATCTGCCTCCGCCTGCGGCGCATAGCGCACCCCGGCGGCGCCGTACATCCGCGTTGCGATGGTTTCGATTTTCCGTTTGATCGGCCAGGTTGCATCGTAAAGCGGCGCGAACCGGTTCGGTTGCGCAGCCGCCCGCATCACCGCTCGGGCCAGCTCCTCCGAGCCTTTCCCGCCGTCCATGAAATGCGTGGTGACCACGGCTTCGTTGGCGCCTGCCTGTCTGGCCCGTTCGCAAACCCAGTTCAATTCGTCCTCGGAATCCTGATTGAAGGCATTGACCGCCACAATCGCGGGTACTCCGTGCGCCCGCACGTTGGCCAGATGCTGCTCCAGATTGGCGAATCCTTTCTCCAGCGCCTCGTGATTCAGGCCAGTGAGGCCGGCAGGCACCGGCTGTCCCGATTTGACCTCGCCGCCCCCGCCGTGGAATTTCATTGCCCGCAACGTCACGATAATGACCGTCGCATCGGGATGCGCGCCGGAGACCCGGCACTTGATATTGAAAAATTTCTCCGCCCCCAGCTCCGTGGCAAAGCCGGCCTCCGTCACCACATAATCGGCACAGCGCAATGCGATACGATCGGCGAGGACGGACGACGTGCCGTGCGCGATGTTGCCAAACGGCCCTGCGTGCACGAGAGCCGGCGTGCCCTCGATCGTCTGCATCAGGTTCGGACTGAGGGCCTGTCGCAGCAGCGCGGCCATCGCGCCGGCGCATTTCAGATCCTCTGCCGTGACCGGCCGGCTGTCTCGGGTTGCGCCGACGACAATCCGCCCGAGCCGGGTGCGCAAATCCGCCACGCCCGTTGTCAGCGCGAGAATCGCCATGACCTCGGAGGCTTCAGTGAGAACAAACCCCGTGTCGCGCTCACCGCCATCCTTGCCCAGCAGCCGGATGTGCCGCAGCGCGCGGTCGTTCACGCTGCTGGCTCGCGGCCAGTTCTGTTGAGCGGGATCCAGCCCCAGCGTGTTGCCGTGGAACAGATGATTGTCGGCGACGGCGGCGAGCAGGTTGTGCGCCGACTGGATGGCATGCGCGTCACCTGTCAGGTGCAGATTCATCTCCTCCATCGGGACGATGCAGGCGCGTCCGCCTCCGGCGCCGCCGCCCTTCAGACCGAACACGGGCCCCAGCGACGGCTGGCGTAGCGTTACCACGGCCCGGCGGCCCAGGTGGCACAGACCCATAGCTAAGCCGATGGCGGTTGTCGTTTTCCCTTCGCCCAATGGCGTGGGATTGATGGCGGTAACCAGGATATAGCGGCCCGCGGGACGCTCAGTAAGACGCGCGAGGATGGCAGGCGGAAGTTTAGCCTTGTACCGGCCGTGGGGAATCAGTTCGTCGGTACGCAGGCCGAGCTGCTCGCCGATCTCCTGGATGGGACGGAGTGGCACGACTTCCCCCCTCACGCCGAAACAGACGGTCCGAACATGCCGCAGGGTATCACGAGAACGCGGTTAAGAAACGGAATGCGGAGGAGCGGACTAGTCGAGGATGTAGTCTCTCGGGTTGACGCTCTGACCCTTGATCTTGACCATGTAGTGGAGATGCGGGCCGGTGGAGCGGCCGGTGCTGCCGACCAGCGCAATTACATCGCCACGTTTTACTTTTTGTCCCTTCTTCACAAGAATCTTCGCCAAATGTCCATATTCCGTCTCGATCCCGTAGCCGTGATCGACCTGTATGACGTTACCCATCTTGGCCTCGAATCCCGCCGAGACCACATAGCCACTTGCCGGGGCCTGGACTGAGGTGTTCGGCGCCGCGCCGATGTCGAGCCCGTCATGCATGGCGAGCAGGCCCGTGAAGGGTGACACGCGGGGACCGAACCCTGACGTGACCCAGCCATGGACGGGCCAGATGGACGGCATGGCCGCCCAGCGTCCCGCCTTGTCTTTCGCGGCTTCGATCAAGGCATCAAGAACCTGCTCCTCCACCTTGGACTGACGCTCAAGCCAAGAAATATCCTCTTGCACCTTGTTAACGGTCAAAAGATCCCCACTCGGTGGCGCGCCTGCCAGCACGGGCGCTGGCGCCTGCCCGATCACGGGGAGCGCTCCTTGGAGGGGCTCACCGCCGACCACCGGCTGTTCACTGCCGCCCTTGCCACTCACCATATCGCCCTGCTTCTGCTCCTCGATGCCCAGCATGATTTTGAGCCGCTGGTTGACCTCTTGCATGGCGAGCAGGCGGCGCTTGAGTTCCTCCAGCGAATTGGAAAACGAGGAGGTCTGCTCTCGCATGGACACCACATCTTCACGGAGGACCGTGAGTTCCAAGACCTGGCTAGATTGGATGACGTAGTGGGCCATGAAGACGCCCTGCACGATCAGCAGGACAAGCGCGAGGATCTTCAGCCGCTTCACGGCGGGGCCGGAGAAGCTGTACCGCAGCGGGGCTGACTTGGCCCCGCGGAAAATGACAATGGTGTAGGCGTCCGCCGATTTTTCTTTCTCTGCCATCTCGAAAGCCCGTCTATCCCGGTGTGGCTGGCTCACCTGTCCCCCTCCATACCTGGATGGCCGGAACAGGTTTCACCAAAACAGGCTGTCACTGTACCCAAATCTTTCGGTCCTGGTCAACCCTTTTATCGCTTGATAACCGCTTGTATTACAAAGACTTTCGCGTTACTTGGGAAATCCAAGCGAGATAATCTGGTGCACCATGAATGATGGGCACCGCGATGATTTCCGGGACTTCATAGCTGTGGATTCTTTTGACCTCGCAAGTCAGCATGTCGAATAGGTCCGCCCGAGATTTGATGACCAGAAGTGTCTCTGTCGTATCGCACACTTTTCCCTTCCATCGAAACAGGGATCGGACGGGCAGCACATTCGCACAGGCGGCTAGTTCCGCCCGGATCAGCGCCCGGCTGATCCGGCCCGCCTCTGCACGGGACGCCGCCGTGACTAGCACGACGATGGCAGACTGGCGGCGACTCGCGCTTGATCTCGTCTTTCGGACCATGTCCGTTATCGGCTGTTCCTGCCGCGGCTTGATGCCGGGGGCGGATCTGCGATGGAGCGCGCGCCCTTCGTGCCTTGCGCGAAGTGGGCGGTGATTGGCAACCCGCTTAGCATTTGAATCAGTTCCTCGGGCTCCCGTGGCACGCCTCGTTTTCTCCGGCAAATTTCTGTCGCTGCGACAACCCCCGCCCGGGCGAATTGGGCCAATCCCCGCCAATTGACAGTTCGGCGAAGGCCCCCCTATGATGCACGATAGCGAACCCGTCTGACCAGGAGGCCGCGCACATGGGATTTACTATCACCGTTCAGGAATTGAAGCAGCGCATGGACCAGGGCGACAAAATCGTTCTGGTCGATGTCCGCGAGCCATGGGAATATCAAACCGCCAAAATTCCCGGTTCGATCTTGATCCCGCTGGCCACCCTGCCGCAATCGCTGGATAAGCTCGACAAGAACGCCGAGATCGTCTGCCAGTGCCACCACGGCATGCGGAGCGCCGACGCCACGGCATTTCTCGGTCAGCAGGGATTTAAGAGCGTGAAGAACCTCGTCGGCGGCATCGACGCCTGGTCCACGCAGATCGATCCGAGTGTGCCCCGCTACTAAACTAACCCTGACCTAGAGAGCCTGCCCGCGGAAGTAGTCCACGGTTCGCGCCAGCCCCTCATCCAACGGCACACGCGGCTCCCATCCGAGTTCCTGCCGCAGCCGGGTCGCGTCCACTACGCTGCGCATCTGCTCGCCTTTCTTGGCCGGGCCGTAGAGCTGCTTGCAGCCGGACTTCGTCGAAGCCACCAGCTTGCGGAACAGATCGTTGATGGACGTCTCGTGTGCCGTCCCCACGTTGTAGACACCCTCAACGTCTTTGCCCAGCACCGCCAAGTACGCCTCCACCACGTCGTCGACGTAGATGAAATCCCGGGTCTGCCGGCCGTTGCCATTGATGATCGGCTGCTCACCGGCCAGCATCTGCTGCGAGAAAATGGCCACGACGCCGGCCTCCCCATGAGGATCCTGCCTTGGCCCGTAGACGTTGCTGAGCCGAAGACTCACGTGCTGGATACCGCTCACGCGCTGGTAATACTGCAGATAATATTCTCCCGCCAGCTTGCTAATCCCGTATGGCGAGAGCGGGCGTGTCGGATGCGACTCCGGGGCCGGACAGACCTCCTGCTCGCCGTAGATGGCCCCACCCGAAGAGGCGAAGATGACTTTGCGAGCGCCATAGCGAACCGCCTGCTGCAATATGCTGAGCGTGCCGAGAATGTTGACCCGTGCATCGAACAGCGGATCATCGACGGACCGGCGCACGTTCATCTGCGCCGCCAGATGGATCAGCGCAACGGGACGCTCCTTCCGGAACACGCCTTCGAGCCACGAGCCCTGCACATCCCGCTTGTAGAAGGTGGCCGCCCGGTTCAGGTTCCGCCGCGAACCGCTGGACAGATCGTCCACCACCACCGTCTCGTGCCCCTCTTGCACGAGACGATCGACCAGGTGCGAGCCGATGAATCCCGCGCCGCCCGTCACCAGAATTTTCATGCCAACTCCCGTCGAAATCCGGCGAGAATTTCCCGATTGCCCTTCTGTCCATGCACTGGTGAATCGATCGTCCCAATCGTGCGCAGGCCCAGCGCCTCCGCGCACGCCACAACCTTGTCCGTCACGGCTTTTCGCTGTGCGTCATCGCGCACAATGCCGCCTGTGCCGACCTCGCCTTTGCCGACCTCGAACTGCGGCTTCACTAGCGCCACGACAACAGCCGCAGGGGTCAGAAACGGCACCACGGCGGACAGCACCAGCGTCAGAGAGATGAACGACACGTCAATGACCGCCAGGTCGATCAGATCGGGCACTGCTGATTTCTCCAGATATCGGATGTTCTGCCGGTCCAGCACGACAACACGGGCATCCTGCCGTAGCTTCCAGTCCAACTGTCCATAGCCCACATCCACCGCATAGACAAGGCGCGCTCCGCGCTGGAGCAGGCAATCCGTGAACCCACCAGTCGACGCCCCCACGTCCATGGCAACGAGCCCGGCAGGATCGATCCCAAACGCGTCGAGTCCCGCTGCCAGCTTGCCGCCGCCCCGGCTGACATAGGGCAACGCTTCCATCACATCGATCACGGCATTTGGCGTCACCCGCGCCGCCTGCTTATCCACCCGCACACCGTCCACCCGTACCGCGCCGGCCAGAATCAGCCGGATGGCCTGCTCGCGGCTAGGAACCAGGCCTCGTGATACCAGCATGTGATCCAGACGCTCCCGGGTCGCGATACGCTTGATAGCCATGGCAGAGGGGAAAGACCGTGAGAGGGAATCGGCAGGCGTCACGTGGACCGGGACGTCCCGTTGCTGTCATCCTCGTCGAAATTGAAAGCCCGCAGTCGTTTCTTACCGTCCTTGTCCTGAATCAGAATCTCGACCTTCCGTTCGGCGTCATCCAGCATTTTCAAGCAGGTCTTGGAGAGCTTGATGCCTTCCTCGAAGATTTTCAGCGATTCATCGAGCGACAGCTCGCCCTTTTCCAGCTCGGAGACGATTGTTTCCAGCCGAGCCATCGCTTGTTCAAACTTGACAGGCGCCACACGCATCCTCCATCGAGACTAATCCTATTATAAGGAGGCATCTTGAAGGGCGCAACCGCTAGGCATCCGGAAGAATTTTTTGTACGTCGCAGAGCAGCTCCCCCTCGCCCAGCCGTGCCCGCACCCGGTCGCCCTCAGACACATCCCGTGCCCGCTTGACCACCACGCCGTCCGGCACCGTCTGCACGATGCTGTAGCCGCGTCCCAGCACGGCCAGCGGGCTGAGACTGTCCAGCCCCGCCATGGCGACACGAACGGTCTGTCGCTGCATCGCCAGCCAGGCCGTCATCCCGCGCTGTACGCGCCGGATCAATTGCGGCAGCAACGCGGCAATGGCGCGCACGCGCTCGACCGGACTGGCAATGTGGAGGCCGCGCCGGCATTCAGCCAGCCGCCTGTGCTGAAATGAAAGCACCACGCCAAGTCCGTGCTCGATTCGGACGACCGCATCGTCCGTTCGCTGTGTCGCCCATTCCAGACGGCGCTGGACCTCGTGGGCCATGCGCGCACAATGGGCATCCAGTGTGCCGACGAGCTCGCGCAGGACTGGCGCGACCGCTTCGGCCGCCGCTGAAGGAGTCGGAGCACGATGGTCCGCCGCAAAATCAGCCAGCGTCACGTCGATCTCGTGCCCGACCGCCGAGACGACCGGGACCGTACAGGCCGCAATCGCGCGCACAACTTCTTCCTCGTTGAAACACCACAAATCCTCCAGCGAACCACCGCCCCGTCCGACGATCATCACGTCCACCAGACCTGAGCTGCCGAGCAGACGGATGGCGGCGGCAATCTGAGGCGCCGCGCCCTCACCCTGCACCGGTACTGGCGCAATCACGGTGCCGAGAATCGGGCAGCGGCGGCGTAACACCACCAGCATGTCGTGCAGCGCGGCCCCGGAGAGCGAGGTCACGATACCCACCCGTTTCGGAAAAAACGGCAGCGGCCGCTTGCGATCCTGGTTGAACAGTCCCTCCTGCGCCAGTTTTTCTTTGAGCTGCTCGAAAGCCAGTTGCAGTGCGCCGAGGCCTTGGGGTTCCAGATGATCAAGAATGATCTGGTATTCCCCGCGCGGGTCGTAGACACCGAGACGGCCGTGCACGACGAGATGAAGCCCCTCTTCCAGCGCAAAGCGCAGGCGCTGGGCGCCGGAACGGAACAGCACGGCCCGGATCTGACTGGAGGCATCTTTGAGCGTGAAATAGAGGTGGCCGGAAGCGGGTGCGCGGAAATTGGAGACTTCACCCTCGATCCAGAGGTCGGGGAAGTCCTGTTCCAGCCGCTCGCGGACGAGGGCCGTCAGGGCGGACACAGTGAGGATCTGGCGCGGGGCACGATCACCCACAGAGCGCATCATCACCTATTCGCGGCGAGGAACAACTAATCCGGAATGCGAATTCTCTGAATGCTGATGGCCTTGCCAAGTCTCGCGTCAAGTTCCACCAGCGCGGCGCAGAACACCGCCGGGCCGGTCGCCACTTCATAGCGCCGGGGCATGCCGGTCAAGAACTTTTCCAGGACAATTTCCTTTTTGATGCCGATCACGGAATGGATCGGACCGGTCATCCCGATGTCGGTTAGATAGGCCGTGCCCTTGGGCAGCATCTGCTCATCCGCCGTCTGCACGTGCGTGTGCGTACCGACCACCGCCGCCACCTCCCCGTCGAGAAAATGCCCCATCGCCATCTTTTCAGACGTGGCTTCCGCGTGCATGTCCACGATGACGGCAGGCGTTTCCTTTTTCAAGCGCGCCAGCTCCCGCCTGGCAGTCTGGAACGGACAGTCCAGCGTCATCATAAAGGCGCGGCCCATCAGATGTAGCACCGCCAGTTTCTCTCCGCCCGCGCTTTCCACCACGATGCTGCCCTGGCCGGGCACGCCGTCCGGATAATTCGCCGGACGCAGCAGACGCTTCTCGCGGCGCATATAGTCCACGATTTCCTTCTTGTCCCAGGCATGGTTACCGGTCGTGATGACCGAGGCTCCCCATTCAAATAATTCCTCCGCCAGCTCAGGCGTGATACCGAATCCGCCGGCGATGTTCTCCCCGTTGGCGACGACGAGATCGATGCCGTGCTCGGCAACAAGTTTTGGCAGCCGCCGCTCGACTGCGCGCCGGCCGGGCTCCCCCATGATGTCGCCAATCACTAAGACTTTCACAGCTTCACCTGGTGAGGAGTGCGGCGCACGGGGTGCTGTACATGATCACCCCCTGCACGCCTCACGCCTGCCCCCTTACTGTTACTTCGCAAGTTCCGTGAACCGGCTTTCCCGGATGACCGTCACTTTAATCTGGCCCGGATAGGTCAGCTCCTGCTCGATCTTCTTCGCCAGCTCCCGCGAGATGAGCGCCGACTGATCATCCGTGATTTCCTGCTGCCGCACGATCACACGGATCTCGCGGCCCGCCTGGATCGCGTAGGCCTTCTGCACGCCCTGGAAACCCGTCGCCAGCGATTCGAGCTTCTCCAACCGCTTCACGTAGGATTCGAGCGCCTCGCGTCGCGCGCCCGGCCGGGCGGCCGAAAGTGCCTCCGCCGCCGCGACCAGCACCGACTCGGGGCAGATCGGCTCCACCTGCTCGTGATGCGCCGCGATCGCGTTGACGATTTTTTCCGACTCGCCGTACTTCTTGGCGATATTGGCGCCCAGCATGGCGTGCGTCCCCTCCTCCTCGTGGCTCACCGACTTGCCGATGTCGTGGAGCAATGCGCCGCGCTTGGCTAGCTTCACGTCCAGGCCAAGCTCGGCTGCCATGGTGCCGCAGATGAAGGCCGCTTCGCGGGCATGGTACAGATTGTTCTGCCCGTAGCTGGTCCGGTACTTAAGTTTGCCCAGCACCTTGACCAGTTCGGGATGGAAGTCTGAGAGACCGACTTCGAAGATGACCTTTTCGGCGTCCTCGACCATCAGCTTTTCCAGTTCGGCCTTGACCTTCTCGACGACCTCCTCGATCCGCGTCGGATGAATGCGTCCGTCCTGTATCAGCCGTTCCAACGCGATCTTCGCAATCTCACGCCGCAGAGGATCGAAGCCGGAGACGATCACGGCATCGGGGGTTTCGTCCACGATGAGATCGATGCCCGTGGCCGCCTCGATCGCCCGGATGTTTCGCCCCTCTCGACCGATGATCCGGCCCTTGATCGCATCGTTGGCGATCGGCACCACCGAAAGCGTGCTCTCCGAGACATAATCGCGCACCACGCGCTGGATCGACCGCGTGATGATCTCGCGCGCCTCGCGCTCGGCCCCTTCCTTCGCCTGATCCACGATCCGCTTGGCTGCACCCGCCGCTTCGAGCCGCGCGGCGTTTTCCACCAAGGCCGTGAGCTGTCTCCGGGCCTCCTCGGCCGTCAGACCGGCCACATGCTCCAGGGCCTGCCGGTGCTCCTTCAAGGCGCGTTCGCAGGCAGCCTCTGAGGCGGTCAGTACAACATCGCGCTTACTCAGTGCCGCCTCGCGCTTCTGCAGTTCGGTCTCACCCCGGTCGAGCGAGCTGGCCTTGCGCTCCAATTGCTCCTCGCGCTGGAGCAGCTTCTTTTCCACGACGCTCGCTTCGGCGCGCTTCTCTTTCTGTTCCTTTTCAAGGCTCGTCCGGGCCTGCAGCAACAGATCTTTGGCCTCGAGCCTGGCTTCCTTGACGAGATTTTCTGCTGCCCGCTCGGCGACCTGCTTTGCCTGACGAGCTTGTTCCTCGACCTGCGCCCGTTCCGCCGCCACCGCATTGCGGCGGACGGTCAAATAGCCGCCGACGCCGGTCAGGGCGCCGATGAGTGCGGCGGCCACATATGTCATGATATCCACGATCACGGTGGGGTCCCCTTTCATCCGCGCCGTGCCAGGCATGGCTACGGCGCATCTCCACGCGCACGGTTATGTTGGGGACAGACGCGCGGTCAGGAGTCGATCGAACCGAAGAAGGATCGCTTCCGGGGAGAGAGAAAAAACCGGCTGAACACCCGCGAAGGGAAGAACGTGCTCGCTACATGGGCCAGGGTCGGCGCGCTCGTGGCTTCTGTGCAGCGCGCGATCTAATACTGATTGCCTGCAAAGAGGGTGGCCGCCACCTGTCCAGCAGCCTCCAAACGACCCTCTCCAGCCTTGCCCTGTAGTCTTGCACCCACCGTCTGATCAATTGCCTACCCTTCGACTCGTTCTTGCTATTCGTGAATAGTGCCTTCAGCCTGTCCTGTCGTACTCTCCACTGCCACGCTGTCTGCCTGTCACGTTCCTAATCAGAGCACTACTGTACCGTAGCAAATATAAACATCCTTTGCAAGCGCCCCACACTCCGCCTAGCGCTTGCGCGTCGGCTCCAACTGCTCTTCGATGGACTCAACGAGGCTCAGCGTCCGCCGTGCCAGCTCGTCCTCGCCCTCCTGCCGCGTGCGCTCGGCCTGGAACAACTGATGCGTGATATTGAGCGCGGCCAGCACCGCCAGCTTGGCGCGCGTCCCGGTCTTGAGTCCCTGTGCGAGTACGCGGAGCTGCGTGTCCACATAATTGGCAAGCCGCTTGACGTACTCTTCGTCCGCCTCGCCCGTAATCGTGTACCGCTGCCCAAAGATTTCGACTTCGACGGTCTTCATCGGTTCTCCCCCCACCCCTCGCTAGGCGTGTGCCGGCGACATGTTATCGGTGTATCGATATGGCGACTGCCGGATGGAGTCCTTAACCCGTTGAGTCTTTGTTCATGCATTAAGCTGCGTGCAAGCCGCTCATTCTACAGCTGTTGTCTCCTCAACAAATTCGAAGGCATCCAGATTACCCAGCACCTTCTCCACGCGCGCCTTGATCTCCGCCCGTTCCGTTGCCCATCGGTCGCTCTGGCCATGCTGTTTTAGTGCGCGGTCCTTAGCTGCCCGGACCTCGCTCTTCAACGCCGCGTTCTCACGCTTGAGCGTGTGAATCATCTCCACCATGTCCTTGATGCGCCCTTCTAATGAGGAAAGCTTGTCCAGGGCCATACCACCACCAGATATTGCGGTGCAACGAGGAGAAATCGCCTAGATGTTGGACACTATAGGAGGCCTAGCAGACCTTGTCAAGGGAACGGACGGCACAGGTCGCCCCGCCCAGACGTCGGTATTCGCGGTAGCTTCGCAGGACGCGCCGGACGTACTGACGGGTTTCCTGATAGGGGATCAATTCGACGAATTCGTCCGGCTCTTTATCGCCGAATTTCTGGATCCACTTTGAGACGACGGGCGGGCCGGCGTTGTAGGCCGCGACGGCGTGGATCAGATTCCCCTTGAACTGTTCGATCAATTGTTCAAGGTAGCGCACGCCGAACCGGATATTCGTTTCGTGGTCGAAGAGATCGTTGCGGGCCACGGTGGCTGGCCCGCCGATCTGCTGCGCCACCGCCTGTGCCGTCCCCAGCATCAGCTGCATCAGTCCAATCGCTCCGACGCGCGACACGGCGCGCGCATCATACTGACTCTCCTCGCGGATGATCGCCGCGGCGAGATAGGGGTCAACGCGCGCCCCGCTCAGGGCCCGAATCGCCGGCAGATAGACCGTCGGGTAGGCCGCGTTCCACAACGCCGACTGCACCGGTTCCACGCCCCGCTCGAGCCCGTCGCGAAAATGCAGCCGCGCCAACCGCAGGCTTTGATGGTAGGCGCCCGCGTCGCTCAAATGCGTGATGAGCTGCACCAGCGCCGACCGGTTGCGCGCGTAACGGTCCAGCAACCATGCCACTTCATGGCCGGCCTCCTGTTCCAATCCCAGCAGGCGCAGTTCCACCGCACGGCGATAGTGAATATCCTGTTCGATTGCTGAGCCGCCGGTGGCCCGCGGATCGCCGTTCGACGGCATGGCCGCTGAGTTCGGCGGTGGGATGTCCACGCGGACACGGGTCAACTGGCAATAATAGGTCCAGGCAAATTTCCGGCAGAGCGTCTGGTACGCTTCGTCTGCCGCTGCGGACTCCTGCAATTGTTCCAGCGCGCGAGCCGTCCAGTAGAGCGCCTGCGGATTGTTCACCGGATCCTCGCGAATCGCCACCAAGTCTTGAAGGGTCTTCACGGCCGCTCGATAGCGGCCCGCACGATACTGAATCCACCCAATCCGCCACAGTGCTTCGGCGCGCTGGTCCGTGTGCTCGCCGAGCTGGAGGATCTGTCGGTACTGCGCGATGGCCTGATCCGGCTGGTTCTGGTCGTCGTACCAGGTCCCCGTTGCCAGCAGGATCAGCGACAGTTGTTCCAGCGTCAGCGACACTTTTGGATAGGCCTTACGCACCGCCAGCAGATGGTCGCCGTCACCGAGCCGCAAGTGGCTGCGCGCCAGCCAGACCACGGATTCGCTTGCCTCAGTGTAAGGCCCAGTGGACGCCAGCTCGTGAAAGATCACCTTGGCCTGATCGTAACGTTTCAACCGTGCGAGCGAGATCCCGAGTTTGAGTTTGGCTTCTTCTGTTTTGGGATGCCCGTGAGCTGAGGAGAGAAATGTTTTTAGTTCCTCCACCGCCGCCTCGTTTTGCGCAGCGTTGAGCAGGGCCGAGGCCCGGAGGTACCGCTCATCCAGCGTCGGCTTCCAGGCCGCTCCGCTCGACCGTTGCGCCAGCAACTTTTCCGCCTCGTCGGCCTCCGGCGTCTGCGGATAGCGGGTCCAGACCTGCCGCAGCGTTACGGCGCTGTCCGGCGTGTGGCTGTCGTGTGTTTGGCAATCGGCCAGCATCAAGAGCGCTCGCGGCGCGCCATCATTCTGTGGATCTTGCGCCACGGCCTTCGTCAGTTGCTCCGTCGCGTAGGCGCAGTGGCCCGTACGGAACCAAGCTTCTCCCGCGCGGTACGAGAGGCGCGGGCCCAG
>VGXF01000017.1 GCA_016873435.1 Nitrospira sp. | reverse complement strand
TGGTATCGCAAAGCGTGTGACGGGGGTGATGCGTGGGGGTGTGCCAATCTGGGTCTGATGTATAAAAAAGGCACCGGTGTGAAACAAGACTTCTTTCAGGCGGGCGAGGTGTTTCGTAAAGCGTGTCTCGGAGGAGTTGCGGTCGGGTGTGCCAATCTTGGCCTGATGTTTGAATCAGGGGCAGGCGTCAAGCAAAGCAACTTGGACGCACTCAACTATTTTACGAAAGCGTGCGAGATGAAAAACGAGGTAGGGTGCAAGCACTACGAGCGAGTGAAGAGCAAGAAGTGACTCGCCAGACATGTGCTTATCTGCGCGCGGCTCGCAGTCGCCCCACGCAGACCCGCCTTGACACTCCTACGTAGTCAGCCTAGCGTTTCACCTACCGAACGGTTAGCCAGCAATCAGAGCAAAGGCTCTTCGATGAATCTTCGTTATCTGCTTCTCATTAGTTCGCTACTCACGGCGAGTATGTTTCAAAGTCTCTCGTCCGCACAATATCCTGCAGCTGAAAGACTCAGAGCACAATGTGACCGAGATAATGCGTTCGACTGTTTCAGCCTAGGGCTGATGTATGAAGATGGCCGAGGCGTCGAACAAGACTTGTTTGAAGCGGAAAAGTTGTTTCGTAAAGCGTGTGATAAGGGGTTGGCCAGAGGGTGTAGCAGTCTGGGTTGGATGTACGAGACCGGGACAGGCGTCACGCAAGACTTGTTTCAGGCGACAGAGTTCTATCGTAAAGCATGTGCTGGAGGAACCGCCATCCCGTTGATGGTCAATGAGACTGGGTGTTTCAATCTGGGCGTGATGTATGCGGATGGCAAAGGCGTCACGCAAGATTTCGTTCAAGCGGTAGCGTTTTATCGTAAAGCGTGTGACAGGGGGCATGCGAAAGCGTGTGGCAATCTGGGCGTGATGTATTTCAAAGGTAGCGGCATTACACAAGACTCCCTTCAGGCGGTCGAGTTGTTTCGTAAAGCGTGTGACCAAGGTGAGGCAACAGGGTGTAACAATTTTGGTGTAATGCATGAGCAAGGTGCAGGTGTCAGACAAAGCAACTCCGACGCTCTGAGCTTTTACGGGAAAGCGTGCGATATGAAGGACGAGAAAGGGTGCAAAAACTACGCACGAGTGAAGAGTCAGAAGTGACTCGCAAGACACGCGTATGTCTGCGCGCGTCGCGCAGCAGCCCCAACACAGCCCCGCCTTGACACGTCTACGCAATCGGCCTAGCCTATCGCTTACCGAACGGTTATCCACCAATCAGAGCAAAGGGTCGTCGATGAATCTTCGTTATCTGCTTCTTGTCAGCACGTTAGTGGGGGCATGTGTGTGTCCCAGTCTCGTGTTGGCAGACGAGTCTCAGGAAGTCAAAACATACAGAGCGCAATGCGACCGAGGCGAGTTGGCAGGGTGTGTCAATCTGGGTTGGATGTATGACAACGGCAACGGCGTCAAGCAAGACTCGATTCACGCGGTCGAGTTGTTTCGTAAAGCGTGTGATGGGGGGGATACGAAAGGGTGTTTCAATTTAGGGTGGATGTATGACGAAGGCAACGGCGTCAAACTAGACCCGGGTCATGCGGTCGAGTTCTTTCGCAAAGCGTGTGACGGGGGGCATGCGAAAGGATGTACCAAAATGGGTTATATGTCTGAAAAAGGTGCTGGCGTCAGGCACAGCGACACCGACGCCCTGAACTATTTCGCGAAAGCGTGCGAGTTGAAGTATGAGGGAGGGTGCGAGGAGTACGCTCGAATGAAGAAGACGAGGTGACTTACTGAGCGCTAGGTTCTCTGTGCGCTCTTCTCGCTAAAACCGCTGCTAGTGCCGCTTGCCTCTTGACATGTCCCGACGAATCTAGACTTTGGTTTTCGTTCTCGCTACCCTTGGAGACGAATCGCAACGGGGAGGAACGCATGCCGTCAGCTGTCACGAAATGGGCTACAGGATCAGGGATAGTCGTGCTGCTCTCGATTGCCTGTCTCTTTATCCTGCCGTCCAGCCCTGCCTCAGCTGAGTGGCGCGAGATTGGTGCCGAGATAGGGCCTGAGGGTTTTCGTTACTATGTGGATCCGGCGGCGCTACCCACGGAGCATGTGGTCGTCGTCACGGTCCTGCATCTTCGGGATTATAAGGCGGCGCAAGTGCATACGCCGACGGGCCATCCGGTGCGGTCGATGACGATCCAGGCCGACTATGATTGTCACCTGGTCAAGGAACGAATTCATAGCACCACGTTTTTTGACGCTCCCATGGCCACGGGAGCAATCGTCGCGACCGAATCGCGGGCTGCACAGTGGCAGCCAATTCTCCCCCACAGTGTCAGTGAGACGGTTTGGAAGGCGGCCTGCCGCTAACCCGCCCGGTAACCATCACGTCTAAAAACTGAGCGGGGAACCCACGGCCGCGTTCAGGATGTCGTCGGCGTGCGGTTGCCCATCGGGGGTGTCGGGATGTCAGCCCCGGTCGATTCGTTCCATGCCACCCATGTAGGAACGTAAGGCAGGCGGAATCAGGACGGATCCGTCAGCCTGCTGATAGTGTTCAAGAATGGCAACAAGGGTGCGCCCCACGGCAAGGCCCGAGCCGTTCAAGGTGTGCAGGAAGTCTGTCTTGCCCTCTTTGTTCCGATAGCGAATGCCGGCCCGCTGTGCCTGAAACGCTTCAAAATTGCTGCAGGAGGAAATTTCCCGGTAAGTCTGTTGTGAGGGCATCCAGACTTCCAGATCGTAGGTCTTGGCGGCAGAAAATCCCAAGTCCCCCGTGCAGAGGACGATCACACGATAGGGCAGTCCGAGCGCCTGCAGTACGGCCTCAGCATTGCCGGTGAGCCGTTCTAATTCTGCGTAAGACTCTTCCGGCCTAGTAAACGCCACGAGTTCAACTTTGTTGAACTGATGCTGGCGGATCAGTCCACGCGTGTCTTTACCATAGGAGCCGGCCTCGCGCCGAAAGCAGGGCGTGTAGGCGGTGTAGCGAATCGGCAGGAGCTCATCGGATGTGATGTCCTCCCGCAACAGATTGGTCACGGGGACTTCCGCTGTGGGAATGAGAAAATAATCGTCATCTCGTAGTCTGAACAAATCCTCCTCAAATTTTGGCAACTGCCCGGTGCCAGTCATAGCCGCGCGATTGACCAAGAAGGGTGGCAGGACCTCACGGTAGCCGTGGTGTTCCGTGTGCAGATCGAGCATGAAGTTGATCAGGGCCCGTTCAAGACGAGCGCCCGCGCCGGTGAGTACGGCGAACCGAGCCCCCGCAATTTTCGCGGCCCGCTCGAAATCGAGAATGCCGAGGGCCTCTCCAATTTCCCAATGGGGTTTTGCGGGAAACGACAACTGTGGGATGCTCCCACTGCTCCGCAGTGTTTGATTGTCGGCTGGGCTTTGGCCGGCTGGCACGGAGGCATGGGGGCGATTGGGAATGCGCAGCGCCACATCAGTTAACCGTGCCTCGACGTCGCGCAATGCCTCCTCAGTCTGCGTAATCCGCTCGCCAAGTTGCTTCATGGCGGTCATGGCCTCATCGGCCGGCTGTTTCTCCCGTTTGAGCCGGGCGACGGCGTCGGAGCCTTTTTTGAGGTCGTGTCGAAGCTGGTCCCCGCTCGTGGTCAGAGTGCGGCGTTGATCGAGCAGGGCACGCACGAGATCCCAGGGGATATCAGCCCCGCGTAAGCCGAGCTGGCTTTTGATCGTGTCGAGGTTGTCGCGAAGCGTACGCAGATCGGGCATGGGTGTTTAACGGTGGCGAACTCTAGCATCGGTACTCAGGGGAGTCAATTTGCATTTGGGACTCTTGACATGCCCGCGGTGAACCGGAAAACATGTGGTCCTGGCGAATTCTTGCAGGAGGCGGCATGACGCACAACCCAGGGTTTCTCAAGCTGGTGGAGCGGGTCAAGCATACGATTCGCGAATGTACGGTCGCAGACGTCAAGGCGAAATGTGATCGTGGCGAACAGTTTCACTTCGTTGATGTGCGGGAGGAGTCAGAGTTTGCAGCGGACCGGGCCAAGGGCGCTCGACATATCGGCCGCGGCGTGCTGGAGCGGGATATCGAAGGCCTCATTCCAAATAAGCAGGCCGAGATCATTCTCTATTGCGGCGGAGGATTTCGGTCAGCGTTGGCAGCTGACAGTCTGGGCCAGATGGGCTACACCAATGTGACGTCGATGGAGGGCGGCATCCGTGCGTGGCGAACAGCGGGCTATGCGATCGAGTCGGACAGTCAGGCAACCAGCACCGCGCGGGCAGGAGGCTGAGCACTCCCGCCCGTCGCAGGGACAGTCAATCGTCGGCTACTGCGAGTCCTTGGCGCAGCGGAAGCCGATATAGACACGCCGCTCGTCCGGTTTGTGTTTATTCCGATTGGCCGCGCGCAGCATCTCGGCGGTGTTGCGCCAGGAGGCGCCACGAATCACGCGCGCGTCGGCCTTGTCGGGCCCCTTGGGATTCTTGGCCGGGCTGTTTTTGTAATAGTTCTCATCGTACCAGTCTTGGGTCCACTCCCACACGTTGCCCGCCATCTCATAGGCGCCGTAGGGGCTGCGGCCGTTCTCGTACTGGTCTTTTTTGGCGAACGACGCCAGCCCATCCCACATGGAGACTGGATCAAAGCTGTAATTGGCCCGGTTGCCAGACGGCGGTTCATTGCCCCACGGATACAGGCGGCCGTCGGTGCCGCGCGCGGCTTTTTCCCACTCGGCTTCCGTGGGGAGGCGTGCGTCGGCCCACTTGCAGAAGGCGACGGCATCGTCCCAGCTCACGTTGATGGCGGGGAGTTCCTCCGCGCCTTCGATCAGTTCGCTGCCTTTCCAGACGTTAAATTTGGGGTCACAGCAATTTTCCGGCCGGCGGTGTCCTGTTGCCTTGACGAAGGCCTGGTACTGTGCATTTGTCACTTCGTACTTGCCGATCATGAACGCATCCAGCGCGACCTTGTGCTTCGGTCTCTCGTCGGCCTCGGCCTTGTCGCCGTCTGTGCCCATCTCGAATTCACCTGCAGGCACCGAGACCCAGGCAAGCGCAATTTCCTTGGAGGCCTGACCTTTTGCTAGCATCGCGAGCATCTTGCCGCGCTCGGGGTGCGATTGAGGCGCAAGCTTCAGCCACTTCATGATGGTCTCTTGACCCTCCGGGCGTCCCGTCTCCATTTCACAGATGCCCTTGACGCGGATCAGCATCTCGTCGTCTGGCATGTCCTTCAAGGCCATCGCCACTTCGACCATGGCATTCTTGCACTGCCCCTGGTTTGCCATGTTGGCGGCCAGCACAGCGCGGTCCTTGGCCGACAACCCGGGGAGGGGCTTGTACTCTTGTGCGTGGACGGGCGTGCTGCTGAGCGCCGTGACGCACGTCAACACCGAAAGCGTTGAAAGCAGGGACGGAATCACTGTGAATCGCATGCGGCCTCCTCGCCGAGCTTGCTGAGCCGGCCGTTCGGTAACGCTGTAGCGAAGTGAACGCGGCCGGGAGCGTTCCTTCGTGCTGGTGTTCTCGAACACCGCCGCCGCGACGTCGCTGCCCGCTCGGTGGCTGTAAGGGGCGGAGACATCCAAACGTGATTGCGTCGGGGTCGAGCGCTACTTGTTGAGTCGATCGAATTCCTTGATGACCTGCTCTGTCAGTTCGATCGTCTCCTTGTTGTAGATGACGATTTTGATTGTCTGGTCGCTGCCCTTGTCCACAACAAGCGAGATGCCACTTTTCTCTGCGACAGACTTCGTGGCAGTCTGGATGCGCTTCATATAGTCGTCAACGAGCTCTTTCTGCTTGACGCCCAGTTCCTGGTTAAAGTCCTGGACCTTCTTTTGGTAATCCTGAACCTTGGTGCGGAAGGTGCCCTGCAGTTCGCGCTTCTTGGCTTCCGCGAGGCCGCTTTCCTGTTCCTTGAGCTGCTTTTCCAGACCCTTGAGGTCATCTTCGTCCTTCGTCAATAGTTTCTGGCGGCTTGTGGCATAGTCCTTCAGCTTGTCCAATGCCGCGCGGCCAGCCTTGGATTTTTCCAGAACGGCCTGCGGATCCACCACGCCCATTTTGAAGGGGTCGGCCGCCCACCCGAGTTCGGCGAGTCCCGCCAGCAGGCCCCCGAAGCCCAGCACGGCTAGGGCTAGCGTTGTCAGACGCAAACGTTGCAACATCATTGAAGGAATCTCCTTTCTACGCGCGGTCCCCACGGCAGCGGAGCTTCTCCGCCTGGACCAACCGGGCGACAATAGCGGTGGGTCCCGGCCTGTGTCAAGCTTTGTGCCGGGCCTGCTGTCTTGACATTATCCAGAAGCGGCACGTATACCGCCTGTGCGTCCTGTGATCCGGAGGTGCGGGTTGTTTTGCAGGGCAAACCGGGCCATCAAGGTGTTGGTGTGGCTGGCCGTAAGCAGCAGCGCCTGGCCGGTCCATGCCGAGACTGTTACGCCTCTACCGGTGGCTCCTCCTGCAGCGATCGACTGGCATTACGGCGGGTTCGTGGACCTCAGTTATCCCCTGAACTTCAATTTTCCAGAAAATCATCGGTGGCGAGATCGCAGTACCGTCGCGCGTCATAACGAGCTCGCGCCGAATATGGCCGTGGCCTACGTGCGCAAGGATATCACCGCCGGCTCGGTCTGGGGCATGGAGTTCGGTGTGCAGGGAGGCTATGACACGAAAGACTTTGCATATTCACAGGGCGTGAAGGCCGTGGGCGGGGCCGATACACTGCGGCATATTCATCGCGCAAATGTGTCCTATCTGGCGCCGCTCGGCCGGGGGGTGACGGTCACGGCCGGCCTCTTTAACAGTCTGATCGGCTATGAGTCGCTCTACGCGCGCGACAATTTCAACTATACGCGCTCGTGGGTGGCCGATAACACGCCCTACATGATGTTCGGTGCCAAGGCCAGCTATCCGGTCAGCGACGAGCTGACCGCCACGCTCTTCGTGCTCAATGGGTACTTTCATTTATCCCACCCAAACGATCAGCCAAGCTATGGAGCGCAGACGGCCTGGCAGCCCACGTCGCGCGTGACGCTGACCAACACGCTCTATGCCGGCCCCGATCAGGCCGCGACCGACGTCAAATTTTGGCGGCTGTATTTAAATAGTATTGCTGAGTGGCGGGGGGAGGGCGTGACAGTGGCGCTGTCCTATGATGTGGGCACGGAAAACATCGCTACCCGTCCGGGTGATCCGCGTGCGTTCGTGATGGGCGGTGCGCTCTTTACGCGCTGGAATGTCGCGGGGCCGTGGAGTGTGGCCGTCCGACCGGAATTCTACTGGGACCGGAACGGACGGTGGACCGGTCACGAACAGCTGGTCAAAGCGGTCACGTCCACGGTGGAGTATAAGTGGGCCTTCGACAAGACTACGACGCTGCTCAGATTGGAGCACCGGGTTGACGAATCCACTGGCGTCAACGGAGGGTTTTTCACGCGGGGTGAGGTCCGCCCTGGGGTACCCGGGCTCACGGGCAGTCAGCAGCTATTGCTACTGTCTCTGATTCTCTCGTTTGATTCGTAAGGAGGCTCCCTCGTGTTCTCCTCGTCCGCACCGCCGCACTTTATCCAGGCGCTCCAGCATGAGCATCTGAGCTGCGCGTCCCCGAGCTGCTCGGGGCCGGTGGAGGTCCACGATCTATCCCAGGTCCGTGATCGCGTGAAAACCTTCGAGGTAAAGTGCCTGCGCTGCGGGTGGCAGTCCAAACTGACGGGGAAGGAACAGTTGACCCCACCATGGGACGATGCGGCCATTCTGGGCATGGCCGACGAACATCTGATGCATCAACAGCCCGTCTGCCCCTACGATGACACGCCGGTGGTCTTTACCTCGCTCCCCAATCCGCGTCGGCAGGCTAAATATCGGCTGTCGTGCTATTACTGCGGCCGGCAGGTGGAGATGACCTGGCCACCGGCCGAGGCCCGGCGCTAGCACGGTGCGAGCTGCGTCGATCATTGTCTGTTTTGGCGACAGCCTGACCGCCGGCTATCAGTCCCCCACACGCGAGACGCCCCACCTCCGCGAAACACCGTATGGCGCATTTCTGCAGGAGTCGCTGGGGCAGCGGGCGCAGGTGTGGGTCAGTGGGAGGTGCGGTGAGCTGACAAGCGAGATGACCGTTCGGTTGCAGGGCGATGTGCTGGCACACAAACCGGCTGCTGTGGTGATTCTTGGCGGAACAAACGACCTTGGGTGCGGGGCGCCTCCCGCGGCGATTTTTCGGAACCTGCTCACGATGTACGACGCCGCGCGTGGGACGGGGGTGCAGCCGGTGGCGGTGACGGTGCCGTCCATTCGGATCGCTGGTCCGGGGGCAGCCGACTGGGCGGCGGGCCCGATCGCGCAGCGGCACGCACTCAATCACCTAATTCACGACTACGGTGCGCACCACGCCATGCCAGTTGTGGATCTGTTTTCCGCGACCTCCGAGCCGGACACGGGCCTGTTGCAGGCGCGCTATTCCAACGATGGACTGCATCTGACCACGGAGGGCTATCGCGTGCTGGCCGCGCTGCTCTACGACCACGTGTTCAGCCGGGACGACTGGCGCAGCCTATGAGCGGATTGCGCGCAGTCACCGATTGGGAATTCGACCAGGTTGTCGAGCAGGCGGGCGTGCCGGTGCTGGTAGAGTTCTGGCAGCCGGGCTGTGGACCTTGTCAGGCCCTGATGCGGGAACTCGAGCAAGTGCAGAGGGAAGCCAGCGACCGCCTGTTGGTTCTGACACTAAATGTGCAGGAGCAACATCAAATTCCGGCTGAGTTGGAGATCGTAAGCCTGCCGGCGCTGGCGCTGTATCGCAATGGTCAGTTTGAACGGTTTATCGGCGGCCTTGGGACGAAGCAGGAAATTCTCAAGCAGCTCGCCCTGGGACGCAGCTAACCGATCCGCCACTTGCGCCCGTCGCTCTCAATCAGCTTGTCGGCTTCCACGGGCCCCCAGCTTCCCGCCGCATATTCCGGCAGCCACTTAGGGCCGTGCTCTTTCCAGCCGTGGAGAATGCCGGTGACCCACGCCCAAGACGCCTCCACCGCGTCGCGCCGCATGAAGAGCGAGGTGTCGCCCGCCATCACATCCAGCAGGAGCCGTTCGTAGGCCTCTGGCGAGGGGGCGGCAAAGGCATCGCTGTACTTGAAGTTCATGTCCACCGGGTGGGTCTGGGCTTTCGAGCCGGGTTTTTTGGACATGATGCGCAGCGACAGCCCCTCTTCCGGTTGGATGCGCAGGGTGAGGACATTCGGGGCCTGCGGGGCCGCCGGATTGGCGTTGAAGAGAATGTGAGGAATGTCCTTGAAGTACACGGCGATCTCACTGGTCCGCTTTGGCATGGCTTTGCCAGTACGGACATAGAAGGGCACCCCGGCCCACCGCCAGTTTTCCACAAAGCACTTGAACGCGACGTAGGTTTCGATGGTCGAATCAGGGGTGACGCCCGCCTCGTGCCGGTAGCCCGGATTCTCCGTGCCGTGAATCGTGCCGTGGCTGTACTGTGCACGCACAACGAACCGCTCCACATCCTTGCCGACGATCGGGCGGAGACACCGCAGTACGTCGATGCGGGCGTTGCGCACCACGTCGGGATCGAGTGAGTGGGGCGGCTCCATAGCGACGAGACACAGCACTTGGAGGATGTGGTTCTGCACCATGTCCCGCAGCGCCCCGGCCTGCTCATAATAGCTGGCGCGGGTGCCGATGCCCTCTGCCTCGCTGACGGTGATCTGCACATGGTCGATGTATTTGTGGTTCCAGATCGGCTCAAAGATGCTGTTGGCGAACCGGATAACGAGCAGGTTCTGGACGGTTTCCTTGCCGAGATAATGATCGATGCGGAAGATCTGCGACTCGTGAAAGACGCGTCCGATAGTGCTGTTGATCTCGTGGGCGGAGGCGAGGTCACGGCCGATCGGTTTCTCCACGATCACGCGCGAGAACGGCACCTTGGTTCCGGCCGCGTGAATGAGGCCCGCGCGTTTGAGTCCGGTGCAGGCCGGCGAAAAGGAGGTGGGCGGGATGGCCAGGTAGAAAATGCGGTTCCCCGGCAGCTTGAGCGCGGCTTCGATCGTCTCGCAGCGGGCTGTCATGTCTTGGTAGAGCTTCGGCTCGTCAAGGCTGCCGGCCTGGTAGAACAGGTGCTGTTCAAACGCTTTCCACTTGGCGTCCGAGAGCTTCTGCCGGGAATATGTGATGATGCCGTCGCGCATGCTGGCACGAAAGTCGTGATCGCTGAGCGGCGTGCGACCGAGCCCGAGGATGGCAAAGTTGGAGGGCAGCACGCCGTCGAGAAACAGATTGTAGACGGCCGGCACGAGCTTGCGTTTGGTCAGGTCGCCCGAACCACCGAAGATGACGAGCGTACACGGCTCCGCAGTGAAGTTGCGGATCGACTCCTCCAGCGCACTCGGTCCGGTCTGGCTCATCCGTGAGCTCCGTGCCCGCGCCCGTTACCGCTTCCGGACCGCGTGTCCGCCGAAGGCGTTGCGCAGCGCCGCCAACATTTTCTCCGCAAACGATTCCTCCTGCCGCGACCGAAACCGTGTAAACAGAGCCGTCGCCAGCGTCGGGACGGGGACGTCCTTGTCGAGTGCGTCCGCAATCATCCAGCGCCCTTCGCCAGAGTCCTGCACGTATCCCTTGAGCTTTTCAAGCTTGGGATCCTGCGAGAGCGCACCCGCCGCCAGCTCGAGTAGCCAGGATCGCACGACGCTGCCATGCATCCAGAGGTCGGCGATCTTGGCCAGGTCAAGCTGATACGCGCTTTTGGCCATCAGTTCAAAGCCCTCCGCGTAGCCCTGCATCATGCTGTACTCGATGCCGTTGTGGACCATCTTCACATAGTGGCCCGCGCCGCAGCCGCCCAGATGGGCCCAACCATTTTCGGGTGCGAGCGTCGTAAAGAGCGGCGCCAACCGGGTGACGGATGCGTGCTCGCCGCCAACCATGAGGCAGTAGCCGGTCGTGAGGCCCCAGATGCCGCCGCTGGTACCGACGTCTACGTAGGCGATACCCTTTTTCGTGAGCTCGGCTGCGCGACGGATGTCATCCACAAACCGGGTGTTGCCGCCGTCGATGATCGTGTCGCCTGGCTGCAGCAGCGCGGCGACGGCGGTGACGGTGTCGTCAGTCGGGGCTCCGGAGGGAACCATGATCCAGATGGCTTTTGGCGCAGTCAGCTTGGCTACCAACTCGGCGAGGGAGACAGCCCCAACGCACCCGACCCCTTCGGCTTGCTTGACCAGATCAGCCGTACGATCATAGACAACAACGCGATGCTTGTCGCGTTGGAGGCGCGTGACCATGTTCATGCCCATCTTGCCCAAGCCGATGAATCCCAGCTCCATGGCGCGTCCCTTTCGCGTGGCGATCGCTGCGGTGACGAGTGCGTGTGGAAGCTGATTCTAGCACACCTGCCGAAAAGGCTTAAGCAATCTCTCGTTGGCCGGGCGGGGACGCCACGAAGCGGGTCAGCCCGTCCCTACGAACGTATTTTGCGTATTGCGTGCATGCTCGCTGATCTGGCAGACTCTGCGGCCAGGGCGCTTGCACATGGCGGAGAGGCCAGTAGGGACCGGAGTCTCGACCGGCAGGGGAGCCTGCCAGGCTACAGGTGGCACATGAAATCAGTCCGCATCTTTCTCTGGTGGTTTGTCGTGGGCGCCCTGATGGCTCTGGCGGTCATCATGATTCAAGGCGGTGTGCGGGAAGTGCTGCAGGCGCAGGGGCCGGTGTGGGAGGCCAAGCTCACCGAGCTGCTCACAGCCATTGTCGGGGGCGGGCTGCTGGCCGGGTGCATCTCGCTGATTTTGGATCGCATCAAGAAACCCTAGCGGGCGGAGGTCATTCAGCGGCTATGGATATGGAAATTGGCTCCAATGTGTACCGCAACACCGACGGCACGGTCGAAGTGGAGGGAGTGCCCCAATTGGCCGTGGTGCTCAAAAAGCCGGAGGGGCCGGTACTGGTCAACTTTGTCACCTTCGATACGGGAGGTCGCGTCACGTCCAAGATGGTCGACAGCACCATGCAGCTCAACGAGCGGCGGGCGCTGGATCTGGTAAAGACGCTGTCGAGCGTGAAGCTGACGGATACGGAGTCCGGTAAGGTCGTGCTGCACGTGGAGCTCCAAGCTCCGGAGTACGTCGTGCTGAAGGAAGCGCACTTTGTCACGGTCAAGGGGCATCTGCTGGATGTGTCGCTAGTGGAGTGGCGGATTGACAAGCGTCATGAGAGCGGGAAAACCACTGCCGTCAACGGTGGGGCGGTTGCAATCGGGTAAGTAGCGCAAAGGATCTCAGCCTCGGCCGGACCCGGGCGAGGCAATCACCACCAACTGTTCGTTTTTCGTATCCACCGTCACTGTATCGCCGTCCTTGACTTCTCCCTTGACCAGGAGCCGCGCGATCGGGGTTTCCAATTCCTGCTGAATAAGCCGCTTGAGCGGACGGGCGCCGTAGACGGCATCGTAGCCGCGCGTGGCCAGATTAGCGGTCGCCGCTGAAGTGAGCGTGAGCAGGATGCGCCGCTCCTCCAAGCGCTCCCGCAGCTGCGTCACTTGAATGGCAACGATCGCCGTCAGGTGCTGCGTCGTCAGCGGATGGAAGACGACTGTTTCGTCCACGCGGTTGAGAAATTCCGGGCGAAAGTGCTTCCGCAACTCGCCCATTACCACCGTCCGCATCTCGTCGTAGGATGTGTGGTGCGCGGGGGCGTCAAGAATCTCCTGGCTACCGATATTCGACGTCATGATCAGCACGGTGTTCTTGAAGTCCACCGTCCGGCCCTGGGAGTCGGTGAGACGGCCGTCGTCTAAGACCTGCAACAGCACGTTAAAGACGTCCTGGTGTGCCTTTTCAATCTCGTCGAAGAGGATCACCGAGAACGGATGCCGGCGGACGGCCTCGGTGAGTTGGCCGCCGTCGTCGTAGCCGATGTAGCCCGGGGGGGCGCCAAGGAGCCGCGCCACCGTGTGTTTTTCCATGTATTCGGACATGTCGATCCGGACCAGGTTGGCCGCGTCGTCAAAGAGTGTCGCCGCCAGCGCCCGCGCCAGCTCTGTCTTTCCGACGCCGGTCGGTCCCAGAAACAGGAAGGACCCAATTGGCCGGTTGGGGTCCTTGATCCCGGAGCGGGCGCGCAGTACCGCATCGGCCACGGCTTGCACCGCCTCGTCCTGTCCGATCACGCGGCGGTGCAGCAGCTCCTCCAGCTTGAGCAGTTTTTCCAGCTCGCCTTCAAGCAGCCGCGTGACCGGAATCCCAGTCCACCGGCTGACCACCAGCGCGATGTCTTCCTCGTCGACGTTCTCCTTGAGTAGGCGGCTTTCGCCCTGTTTTTGAACCAGGTGCTGCTCCTCCGCCGCCAGGTCCCGTTCCAAGCGGGGCAGTTCGCCATAGCGGAGTTCGGCCACCCGGTTGAGGTCGTAGGACCGTTCCGCGCGGTCGATCTCCTGCCGGGCTGTTTCCATCTGCTGCCGAATCGTCCGCAGCCGGCCGACAGACAACTTTTCCGCCTCCCACCGTGTTTTGAGCGCCGTGAGAGCGTGGGTTTTTTCTGCCAGCTCCGCTTCCAGCGCAGCCAGTCGCGCACGGCTGGCCGGATCGGTTTCCTTTTTCAGCGCCTCGCGCTCGATCTCTAGTTGCAGGACCTTGCGGGAGACTTCATCGAGCTCAGCCGGAAGGCTATCGATTTCTGTGCGTAGGCGCGCGGCGGCCTCGTCGATTAGATCGATGGCCTTGTCGGGGAGGAACCGGTCGCCGATGTAGCGATGGGAGAGCTTGGCGGCCGCGACCAGCGCCGCGTCCTTGATCCGCACGCCGTGGTGTACTTCGTAGCGTTCTTTCAGTCCGCGCAGGATCGAAATCGTGTTGTCCACGGTGGGCTGATCCACGAGTACCGGCTGGAAGCGCCGCTCCAGGGCCGCGTCTTTTTCGACGTGTTTGCGGTATTCGTCGAGCGTGGTCGCCCCGATCATGTGCAGTTCACCACGCGCCAGCATCGGTTTGAGCAGATTGGCCGCGTCCATGGAGCCTTCGGCCGCGCCGGCACCAACGACAGTATGCAGTTCGTCAATGAACAGCAGGACGTCCCCTTGCGCGGACTGGATTTCCTTGAGCACGGCCTTGAGCCGTTCCTCGAAATCGCCGCGGAATTTTGCCCCGGCCACGAGCGCCCCCATGTCCAGCACGACGACGCGCTTCTGCTTCAAGCCTTCCGGGACATCCCCTTTGATGATGCGCTGGGCCAGCCCTTCGACGATGGCGGTCTTGCCGACGCCCGGTTCGCCGATCAGAACGGGATTGTTCTTCGTGCGTCGCGAGAGAATTTGAATGGTCCGGCGGATTTCATCGTCCCGCCCGATTACCGGATCGAGTTTGCCTTGCGAGGCTAATGTCGTCAGGTCGCGGCCGTATTTTTCCAAGGCCTGATAGGTTGTTTCAGGGTCCTGGCTGGTGACGCGTTGATTGCCACGGACCTGATGCAGAGCGTCGAGCAGTTTGGCGCGCGTGAGGCCGAGCTTCTTAAAGACGCCGCCGGCCTCGACCATCGCCAGCAGTACGTGTTCGACGCTGAGATACTCGTCCTTGAGCGCCTGCCGCTCTTGCTCGGCCTGTGTCAGGGTGGTGGAGAGCCGGGTCGCCACGTGGATCTGGCCTGGAGCGGCGCCCGCTCCCTGCACCTGCGGCAGTTTCGTCAACGCCTGTTCGGCTGCCTGCTGCACTGCGGAGAGAGCGACACCGGAGCGTTCGAGCAACGGCGTGGCCAGGCCATCGGCCTGCTCCAACAGCGCCAGCAGCAGATGCTCGACGTCGATGCCTTGGTGGCTGCGCCGCATGGCGTGGGCAGAGGCTGCTTGCAGGGCCTCCTGAAGCTTGCGGGTCATGCGATTGAGATCCATGAAAGATAATTCCTAACAGTTATCCGAGGCTGCCTTCACGGCGACCTGGGGTCGAGATAATTCTCTTCAAAGGGAAGTCAATGCAGCGCACGGCGTCAAATTGATCGCAGGGGGGGCGCCGGGGTGGTACTCCGCGGCAATGCAAAGGCCCGTTTGTGATGGAATATGAAGGGGTTAAGGTCGGGCCATCGAAGTCCCAGTTCATCAACAACGTCGGGCGGGCTGATTGCCGCGTGTTCGACGACGCTCCCGATTGTCCGCTGAGGGGCGATCAGGGTGGCTCGCGCAGTGAGCACAACCTCCAGGCGAGCATCACGAGCAGCGGTATTCGAATCAGACCGCTCCTCATCGGGGCTCAGTTGCGTTCACGCGGATCAACCATAGGAACACGATTCGGAGGCTATCCCTTGCGGGCGCCCCAAAAATGTGTGAAACTTTCGCCGGGCTGGCGTAGCTCAATGGCAGAGCAGCGGTTTTGTAAACCGCTGGTTGGAGGTTCGATTCCTCTCGCCAGCTCCATAACTCCCACCGTCAGTTCAACTGGTTCAAGGCTGACGGAACCGCTCCGCTGCCGACTTAACTCTGCGAGTGTTACCGAAAGTATAGCTTTTTCGCGTTCGAGGTAGGCGGCAAGGGCCTTTGCTGCCACTTTGAGCGCAGTCTCGTTGACCCCGCCTGCCGACAAAGCCCCCTCGAGGGGGCTGTCTAGCCTGCCTAGGGGGGGCGGCTGTTGCATGTGTTGCGGATGGATGTAGCGCCTGCTCGAAAGGGTGGGTGAGGATCGATACAACCCGCATCACGGATTGAGGCAGTGCAGCTCAGTGCGTACGTTTTCCCCGCGCGCGAGGGGAGAAACCGCAAGTAGGGCTGCCTTTAGGGGGCGTGCATCTTGACGGTTCATCGGGGCTCGGTCTATGCTCCCCCCTCATCTGCCTGCATAAAAGGAGGCCGTATGCGTCTGGGGCTGCTGCTTGGACTGGGACTGCTGGGCTTGAC
>VGXF01000016.1 GCA_016873435.1 Nitrospira sp. | reverse complement strand
GCGCGGGCTATCTCACAGCGGTCTGTTCCGGGATCGAGCTACTGCCGGGGCTACCAGCACATCCGGCTGGCGAGCATATCGATCTCGATCCGAAGACGGAAGAAATCACGGGATTGATCTAAGTCAACGATAAAGTATGAAGGCTGGGCGATGAACCGAAAAAGTTTCTTCAGTTCAGCGGTCTGAGTTCATCGTTATCTGGTCAGCGCTGCTTGAGGTACTTGAGGAATTCCGAATCCGGGGTCAGGACCATTGTCGAGTGGGCGGCGAAAGTCTTTTTGTAGGCTTCCATCGAGCGGGTGAATTCAAAAAAGCGCGGATCCTGCCGGTAGGCGCTCGAATAAATCTTGAAAGCTCTGGCATCGCCGTCGCCACGCGCCTGCTCGGATTCCTTGTAGGCTTGGGCAAGGATCACTTCCCGGTCCTTTTCCGCGTCGGACCGGATCTTCTGCCCTTCCTCCGAGCCCTCCGCGCGATATTGTTTAGCCTGCCGCTCCCGTTCCGCCTGCATGCGGGCGAAGACGGCCTTTTCATTCTGCTCGGGAAGATCGGCCCGCTTGATCCGAACGTCGTGGATTTCGATGCCGTAAGCGGCCGCCTTCTCGTTGGCGCGTTGCTTCACAATTGCCATGATTTCCGAACGCGTCTTAGACACGATGTCCGTGAGGTCGTGCTTGCCAAGCTCGACCCGCAGCTCAGAATAGATGATGTCATCCAGCCGGCGCAGGGCCCCACGCTGGGTCTGGAAGTTCTGGAAGACTTTCAGGGGATCGATGATACGCCACTTGGCGAAGTTGTCGATCAGCAGCGTCTTCTTGTCCTGCGTGATGACTTCCTGGGGCGACGAATCGTAATCCAGAAGCCGTTTGTCGAAGTACGTAACGTCCTGGATGAACGGCGCTTTGAAATAGAGCCCTGGTGTGGTGATGTTCTTGACCGGGGCGCCGAGCTGGACCACCAGTGCGGTCTGCGTGATGTCCACGATGAAGACCGGCGAGGCGCCGAGTACCACCAGGAGCAGGGCGATCGCAAACAGCGCGATGGTGAGACCCTGGCGGCTCATCGCTTCTTCTCCTCAGTCGCCGCAGAGGCAGCTGGCGGCTTCGACCGGTCGAGCGGCAGATAGGGTAGCATCCGGTCGGACACCTTGCCGTCGAGCACCACCTTGTCGATGCCGCTCAGTACCTCTTCCATCGTTTCAATGTAGAGGCGTTTGCTGATGATGTCCTTGGCCTGCTCGTATTCCTTGAGCGTCTTAAGGAACCGCGCGCCCTCACCCTCGGCCCGCGCTACCCGCGCCTGCGCGTACCCCTTCGCTTGGTTCACGACTTGCGCCGCCTCACCCTTAGCCTTGGGGATGATGTCGTTCCGGTAGCCCTGCGCCTGGTTGATCATCTTCTCGCGGTCTTCCTTCGCGCTCTGGACGTCTTTGAACGCGGCGGCCACGGCTTCCGGAGGATTGACGTCCTTTAACTGCACGGCGGCGATCTGTACACCGGCCTCATACTGGTCGAGAATGCGCTGAAGCAGCGTCTGCGCGTGGTCCTGGATTTGTGCCTTGCCAGTGGTCAGCGCGTCGTCGATCTTGCTCTTGCCGATGACCTCCCGCATGGCCGCCTCGCCGGCCTTTTCGATTGTTTCGTCGATTTCATCGACCCGGAAGAGATAGTCCTTGGCTTTCTTGATCTTATACTGGACGATGAACTCCACCGCGATGATGTTCAGGTCATCCGTCAACATCTGCGCTTCCTGAGGGAGGACCTGCACACGGCCCTGCCGGTCGGTACGGAAGCCGATCTCGATCCGGTGCAGTTTTTCGACCTTGGGCCGAAGGACAGTTTCAATAAAAGGCACTTTTACGTGCGGGCCTGGGCCGGCCGTGCGGACCACGTCGCCGAACCGCTTGACGACGCCTTCCTCGTCCGGCGCCACGATGAACGTACCTTGCCAGACGAGCACAACCAGAAACAGGAGGTACAGCAACGAGCGGAGTCCCTGGAACGGCATCATCTGGCGCAGCTGGTCCTGCGCCTGCTTGAGCGCGTCGTCGATCGAATCATGCTTTGCCCCCCAGGGGTCTTTCGGATCCCAGACCATCGGCTAGCCTCACGTGTGCAACACCATAACAGAGTTATCCCAACAGAGGCAACGGCAGCGGAAAGGAAATGGAGCGGGCGGGTGCGCTATGAAACAGAATGCGCGAGGGTGGCCGACACGGAATTCCGAACTTTCTCTGGAACCGGCTTGAGATCCCAGATCAACCCCATCTGTTCCAGCAACAGTAGGCCGTAGTAGGTGAAGTCAATTTCCCACCAAAAAAATCCTTGGCGGGTCGCGGCCGGATAATAATGGTGATTGTTGTGCCAGCCTTCCCCCAGAGTAATCAATGCCAGCCAGAAATTGTTGCGGCTGCTATCACCTGTCTCGTACCGCTGATTGCCGAACATGTGGGTGAGCGAGTTAATGGAAAAAGTGGCGTGGGACAGTACGACGGTCGAGACAAAAAATCCCCAGATCAGCATCTGCGCTCCGCTGGTGCCCAGTTCCGGTGCCACGCGGTTGAGGCCGAAGCCCAGTGCGAACATCGCAGTCCCCAGCAGGGTCGGGACGAGTACATCGAACCGGTCCAGAAACCGGAGTTCGGGATACTTCGCGAGGTCCGGCACTGCTTTGAAGTCCGTGCCAAAGTTAGACGGTTGGGTGATCCAGCCGAGATGACTCCACCAGAACCCGTGCCTGATCGGCGAGTGGATGTCCTGCTTGCTGTCAGAGTAAACATGGTGGTGGCGGTGGTTGGACGCCCACCAGAGCGGGCCCCGCTGCATGGCCGAATTGCCCATCAAGGCCAAGACGAATTGGAAGGGCCGTGACGTTTTGAACGTCTTGTGCGAGAAGTAGCGATGGTAGAAACCGGTGATGGCGAACATCCGGATGACATACATGGCAAAGGCCACGGACACCGCTGTCCAACTCCAGCCCACCCAGATTACGCCCAGGCACATCAGATGTACGGCCAGAAAAGGCAACCAGCGCGTCCAGGCGACCCACGTGGGAACGTGATCGCCGATGTGCCCGACCAGGGACGTGTCGAACCACTGCGCGAAGGCGATCATCGCGTGCCGTTTGCGGGGCTGTTTCAGGAAATCCTGCATCCGTACTGCTCCTTCTGGTGAGCCGACCCTAGTTTTTAGGGACGACGTATATCATATTTGACAATACGATGCCACGAAAAATACGGGGAAACGACTGGAAAGCATATTCGGGTATTAGATGGTCGTGCCACCGCAGGAACTGCCGGCACCGGCAGTGCAGCCGTAGCAGTGATTGGCCGTTGCGATTCGGCGGGTGTGTAATCGAGTGGGATCGAAATCGCGAATATGCTGCGGGACACCGTGAGCAACTGGCAGCTCTAGCATCTGGTTGAAGTCGCAATCGTAGAGTGTGCCGTCCCAGCCAACTGACACTGTGTAGCGGCACATGACGCTGGCGGCCGCAGCAGGGTTGAAAGCATTGGCCAGCCGTTCCATATAGCCTTCGTAGTTGCCGCTCTCGATGAGAAATTCCAGAAATCGGCTGATCGGCATGTTGGTAATCGTATAGAGCCGGTTGAAGGCGATCCCGTACCGCCGCTTGAGCTCGCGTTTGAACTGGACTTCAATTGCCTCCTGTTTTGGAGGCAGGAAGGCGCCGACAGGGTTGTGAACGAGATTCAACGTGAGGCCGCTACCCTCGCGGCCATACCCGAGGTCGTTCAATCGCTTCAGTGCGTCAATGGATTTCTCGAATATGCCTTCGCCGCGCTGCGCGTTCGTCTGGGACGCCTGGAAATAGGGGAGCGAGGCAACAATCTCGACCCGATGCCGCGCCAAAAACCCGGCCAGATCCGCTTGTGAGGGCACGAGCAGGATGCTCAAGTTACAGCGGTCTATCACGTGTCGGGCTAATTTTGTTGCCTCCTCAACCAGCCAGCGGAAATTCGGGTTGAGCTCCGGCGCGCCGCCGGTGATGTCCAATGTCGGAATATCCGTGCGCGCCAGCGCGCGCAAGCAGAGCTCAGCGGTTTCGCGCGACATGGATTCCTGCCGGTCCGGGCCCGCGTCTACGTGGCAGTGGCGGCAGGTTTGGTTGCAGAGCTTACCGACGTTAATTTGAAAGACGGTGATGCCGGTGGCGTCAAGGGGATGGAGTCTGGCGTCGGTCATCTTCTGCTCGAACGGCGGGCACGAGGCCGTCTTGGCCAGTATCTCCAGCTGATGGCCAGCGGAGGCGAGGGGATTCTGTCGAGCCAGCAGGCTGGGAGGCATCAGCTAACAACACGATCCATTCGGATCGCAGGACACGGCGCTGTCAGACACCGATCCGCCGGCCCGGTTGATGATGGTGAAATGCGGCCGGTAGGCGTCGCTATCGAGGACCTTCAGTGTCTTGGAGCAGATTTCGAACGGCTCACCGCGCCGGTACCGGTGCTGGTCGTCGTCGCAGACCTCGACGAAAGGACCGGTCAGCAGTGCGTAGTGACCGCTCCACACGCAGGAAGCCTGCTCAGGCAGGACTGCCTCATAGCGGGAGTCCGATGAAGCCAGCGGCGTCGGTGTCTCAGAAAAAATAAAATGGCTGGCCAGCGGTGGCTGCTGGAGCACTTGCAGCGTCCGTGCATCCACCGATTTCGGGACGCCGCGCTGAAACGTCTGGCCCAACTCGTCCACCACCCAGCTGAACGGCCCGCGGAGCGTCGCATGGCGCACACCGTTGGCTGACGGCGCCGGCAGTTTGTATCCGGTCAGCGTCAAGGACAGAAAATGAATCCCGTCGATCGTCTGCCAGGGGATACACTTAATCTGGTGGACGCCGAGAAAGCCCGCCTCGCAGAGCCCGCCGACATAGTCGGTGACGGTCAGGGCGCCGGAGAGACAGTCGCCCCATTTCTTGGTGTCGTGGATTAGATACTGTGGCACGGTCTGGTCCGACACGATATCCGAAATCGTGAAACGCCCACTGGGTTTGAGCACGCGAAACATTTCGCGAAAGACCTTGCGCTTGTCGGGGGCCAGATTGATCACACAGTTGGAGATGATCAGATCCGCCGTGCCGTCGGCCACCGGCATCGCATTGGCCATGCCCTTGCGGAATTCCGTGACCGGCTTGGGATGGCCGAGGTTCTTCGCGACTAGCGGCGCATAGCGGCGGGCGATTTCCAGCATCGTGTCGGTCATGTCGATGCCGATCACGTGGCCGGAGGGGCCCACCAGCCGGGCCGCTTCGAAACAATCAATGCCGCCGCCCGAGCCGATATCCAGCACCGTCTCGCCAGCCTTCACCGAGGCGAGTCCCGCCGGCGTGCCGCAGCCGTAGGAGATTTTCAGGACTTCGTCGGGGATGAAGGTTTTGAGGGCGTTGAAATTGTAGCCGGTGGGGCAGCACATCTGCTCGCCGGTCGCGGCGGCCCGCGCGTAACGTTCACTGACCTGCTGGGTGATCGAGTCGTTTGACATGGTTGGCCTCACCGTACCGTCAGGGGTCAGTTTATATAACAACGCCGGGCGGGCCCGGTCAACCTTCATGGTCATCAGGTTGATCAGCATTGCTAGGCCGGTCGGGTCTTTTGCCTGCGCGGCGGAGGGGATCGGAGAGACCGAACTCCGGCACGGTGTGAATGCACCGCTGAATCCGCGGCGACGCCGGGCCCTGTTCGTTCAAGATGGACATCCGGTTGGCCACGTCACTGCCTGAGCGAAAACGGGTCATCGCCTTAAGGACGGCTGCAAGCAATCTTGACAGGGCTCAACCGCAGGCCTAGGGTATTTTATGAATCGTTCTGGGCAAAGGAAGCAGAAAGAACGGCAGGGCACGTCCGGCTTAGGTGCATTGCAGCCAGTCTTTGCGCAGGCGGTGGCGCACCATCAGGCCGGAAGGCTCCAGCAGGCCGCCGAACTCTATCAGCAAATTCTTACTCAGTACCCGGGGCATGCCGAGGCCCTCCATTTATTGGGATTAATCGCGTACAAGACCGGCCATCTCGACGAAGCGATCGGTCTGATCTCTGATGCGATCAAGCAGGACGACACCCAGGCCCCCTATTGCTTCAATCTGGGCGTCGTGTTGCAGAAGCAGGGGAAGCTGGGGGAAGCAGCAGATGCCTATCGAAAAGCCGTGAAGCGCAATTCCTGCTACGCTGAGGCGCTGGGCAATCTCGGCACCGTGTTGCTAAAGCAGAGCCGGCACGATCAAGCCGAGACGGCCTATCGTGAGGTGGTGAAGCTTACCCCCAACTCAGCCGATGCGCACAACAACTTGGGCGTGGCGCTGAAGGAGCAGGGGAAATTGATCGACGCTATCATCTCCTACCAGGAGGCGCTGAAGCGCAATCCCGCGCATGTGGAAGCCCAGAATAATCTGGGCGTGGCGTACCGGGACCACGGCAAGCTGGATGCAGCGATCGCGGCTTTCACGCAGACACTGGCGCTGCGTCCCAGCTACGTGAAAGCCCACTACGACCGGGCCTTCGCGTATCTCTGGAAAGGCGATCTGGTTCACGCGCTCGAGGACTTTACGGCCTCAGCTAAAATGAAACAGAACCACGGCTGGCTGATTCAAGAGACGACTGTCTCGAAAGCCCGCATGAAACATGACGCCAAGCAGGTGAGTTATTTGATGGAACGCGGGCTACTGGGCCAAAACCACGCGGCCTATAGGGATATGCTCGATCAGTTACGCTGCCAGGCTGCGCAGGAGGGGGCGACCGGCTGGCGGATGTCGGTCCGTAAGGAGGAGATGACGACCGTCGCGCCCTCATTCAACCGCTTGCTGCACATCGCCGACTGTCCCGCACTGCCCGGCGGCGTCATCAATCCCGCGCTCGACGTCGCGACCATTGAGGCCCGCTACAACGGCACGAAGCCGGAAATCGTGACAGTGGATCATCTACTAACGGACGAGGCCCTGCAAGCCATCTGCCGGTTCTGTCTGGAGTCCACGATCTGGAAACGGGATTATCCGAACGGCTACCTCGGGGCGTTTTTAGGTGACGGCCTGGCCTGCCCTCTCCTGCTGCAAATTTCTGAGGAGCTGCGCCTGAAGTTTCCGGGCATCTTCAAGCACCACAAACTCACGCAGGCCTGGTCGTTCAAACAGGACAACGCCCTGACGGCGTTGGCCATGCATGCCGATGCGGCGGCAGTGAACGTGAATTTCTGGATCACGCCTGATGCGGCCAATCTCGATCCGGACCACGGCGGGCTCATCGTCTGGAACCGCAAGGCGCCGCGGGAATGGAACTTCGAGGAATACAACGACCAGCGGAAGGAGCCGGAGATTTTGGCGTGGCTTGAGCAACAGGGCGCGGAAACGATAACGGTGCCGTACCGGGAGAACCGGGCGCTGATTTTCAATTCTGACCTCTTTCACAAGAGCGATCAGTGTCGCTTCCGGGACGACTACGAAAGCCGTCGCATCAATCTCACCCTTCTCTACGGGCGCCGGGGAGAGGTGTAGCACCCAGTTGCGGAATCGCCAGCAGCTGCGATATTCTTTCGGCTAAGGAAGCTAAGGCCGGTCTCAGTGATCACGAACGAAGTTCTCACCAGCTACATTCGGCAAGCCCTGCCCGATGCGGTCGTGGCCGTCACGGATCGCACCGGCACGCACGATCATTTCAACCTTAAGGTCGTCTCCGACCAGTTCAAGGGCAAGAACCTGCTGGACCGGCACCGGATGATCTACCAGGCCCTGGATGCGCCGATGAAAGACGGCCGCATCCACGCGTTGGAAATCAAGGCAGAAACGACGGACGGAGGCTGAGGGGCTGCAAATACTGTAGGGGGTTCTCCGCCGCCCCAATTACACAAGACTCGCAATAGACGGCGGCTCACACGACGTACGGGACGGAGGAGATTATGAGCAATCCACTTGAAGAAGAAGTTCAAAAGGAAATTAAGGCAAACAAGATTCTAATCTACGGCAAGGGCACCAAGCAGATGCCCATGTGCGGTTTCACGCGGGAGACGATGCAGTTCTTCGACAAGTACGGTTATCCGTACGAGCTCATCGATGTCCTGCAGAATCCGGCCAAGCGGGAATTTCTCACCCGAATGACCAACTGGCCCACGCTGCCCAAAGTGTTTATCGACGGGCAGTTCTACGGGGACACCGACATCCTCGATCCCATGGCCGGCAAGGGCGAAATCGAACCGCTGCTCAAGAAAGCCTTCGGAAAGTAATTAAGAGACGGTGGTCTTACTCCAACAGGACTCCCAGCCCGGTGAGCGCTGACGGGATGACCCGCTGAACGGGGCGAAGCGTTAAAGGCGACGAGGTTGTAAGCGACTCGTCGCCTTTCGATTTAAAAAAGAGGGTGGCGAAGGCGAGCGGACTTTGACGGAGAAGCGGGGCCCCCACCGAGACGGTAGCGGGCCGGAAAGCGGAAACCAAGGCCCTGCAATCACGGACCGCGACCGCGGGAATTTCAGAAGGCTTTCGCCTGGGAACGCCTGCAAGGGGCGCTTTGAAAAACGCGGACGCGAGACCGTGCGGGCCTGCTTCCTGCTGCCGCCGGAGTGATCACCCTCCGGCAGCCAGTCCTAGATCCCCCAGCCACCCGACACATGAATATTGGTTCCTGTGATGTAGCGCGCTTCCTCTGAGAGCAGAAACTTCACTGCGGCCACCGTATCCCGCACCTCGCCGACATAGCCAGCCGGAATCTTTTTCGCCATGCTGGCCAATTCAGCGGCCGGGGCACTCCCGGAATCGATAAATCCTGGCGAGAGGGCGTTCACTGTAATGCCGTGCGGCGCGAGCAGCTTCGCCAGCGTTCGCGTCAGAATCAACACACCAGCCTTCGCGATGTAGTGGGCCGTCACTTCCGGCTGCGCGATCATCTGGTCCGCGTTAGCCATACTGAAGGTAACAATCCGACCAGACTTCCGCGCTTTCATTCCCGGGGCCACGGCTTGCGCCAGGTAGAAAATCGGATGCAGATTATGATCGAACATTTCATTCCAGCCCGCGGGCGTTTCCGCGAAGAGATTCAAGCGGTGATAGGGGCCAGCACCGTTAATAAGCGCATCGATTTGCTGCCATGCGTGCTCCACCTGCGCGACCATGGCCTGCGCGGCTGTCGGATCGGACACATCGCACCGCAGCGCCAGGGCTTCCCCGCCACGTGCCGCGATCTCGCGCGCCGTGTCCTGGGCCTCTTTTTCGCTGGTTCGGTAGCAGATGGCCACACGCCACTTCTGTGCGGCGAGATCGAGGGCCACGGCACGCCCGATGCCGCGGGCCCCTCCGGTGATGACGGCCACGCGCGTGTTCATAGCGGCCGAGCCTGCTCGAGATTCTGAAAAGCGACTTCGGGCGAATTCGGCGCACAGGTGACGCGGTTGCGCCCTGCCGACTTGGACTGATAGAGCGCCTCGTCGGCGGCGTGGATCAGTTCCGCTACCGTGGTGGCATGGACGGGATAGCTGGCCACGCCAACGCTGATGGTGACGCGTTCGGGCGCGGCGGAAGCCAGCTTGTGGAGCATGAGGCCGGCCACGTTGGCGCGCAGACGTTCGCCGACCGTAATGGCTCCGGCACTGTCCGTGCGTGGGAGGACGACGATGAATTCTTCGCCACCGTAGCGCGCGAGCATGTCGCTCTCTTTCAATGAACAGTGCAGCGTCTGCGCAACGGTCTTGAGGACCAAATCGCCGACCTGGTGGCCGTAGGTGTCGTTGACCAGCTTGAAGTGGTCGAGGTCGATGACAAGCAGGCTCAGCACCTGCCCTCGCCGCCGGTCGTTCGGCACGAGCAGCTTGGGCAGTGCCTCTTCGAAGAAGCGACGGTTATAGACGCCGGTCAACTCGTCGATCAGAGCCCGGCGCTTGGCGCGTTTGAGGTATTGCAAGAGGCTGATCATCGCCCAGGTGAAGAGCACGAGCAAGAGGATCAGCAGCAGGGCAATCAGCATGATGAGCTTGGCGCTCACGGATTAGTGCCGCGTGTGAACCAACCAGCGGAGACCGCCTCCTGGGGCGGTCTGGTACTGACCCGTTTGAAATTCCTGGGCCGTCATCGCGAGGCCATCACCCTCCCGTAGACGTCCTGTCCGGTTCCGGTATGGCCAGCCGGCTGGCGAGTAACCGTAGCACACCTGCCGTGCGGGGGGAAAGAACTGGTCCACCCGTTTTCGATCCGGCCATCACGCCGGTTTCCTCAATCACATCTGCCAGGTCTTCGACCGTATCGATGTCACGCTGGACGGGGAGCAGCGTAACGGACAGCCCCAGAGCCTGGGCTTTCTGCTGCGTCAGCGCCAGCACCTGATTGGTTGACCAGAGCATGTCGACAAAGAGCTCGGGTGCGGGCTTGCGTAGGCCGATCAGGTAGTAGCCGCCATCGTGGGCGGGCCCCAGCACAAGGTCGTGCCGGTCGAGCCGTGCACGGGCTTCTCCGAAGACGGAGCCGGGCAGTGTCGGTAGATCGGTGCCGATAATCAGCACGCGGTGATAATTTCTCGCAAAGGCCTCGCCGATCGCATGGGCCATGCGCGCGCCGAGATCATTGCCGGTTTGTGTGAGCAGCCCGACACCGTAGCGCTCCTCCAGAATCTTGAAAAACACGTGGTCAGAAGATGGCGCACAGGCGACGACGCGGTCGATGTTCGCCGCGCCCCGGCTACGCTCCAGCATGTCCAGCACGATGCTGCCGTGAAGGCTGGCGGCTTCATCAGGGGTCAGGGGCGGGCAGAGGCGTGTCTTGACCTGGCCGGGAACCGGCGCCTTGGCAAAAATAAACAGGACCGTGTCAGCCGGCTGGCGCGGAGGCGCAGCCCCGTGGCGGGCGTGGTGTTGATGCGGACGGGAGCCCATGGCCTTCCTTTACGTCGGAACGGTGCGGTTACCGGATGGCGATATAAAAACGATGAAGTCGGTCGGGATGAATGCCTATCCAATACAGAAACCGGAGGGCCCACATCAAGCAAATTGTTCGTAGCGCCCCGCACTGTTCCCAGCGACGGAAGGAGGTTGTCACGGTCTCACGCAACGCTGCCGTGCGGCCCAGGCGTTTCAACCGGCGAGTGAAGTCCACATCTTCCATAAGTGGTATGTCGGCAAAGCCGCCGAGTTGGTCGAAAATGGATCGTCGGACAAACAACGCCTGATCGCCAGTGGCGATGCCGCTGAGGCGCGAGCGCAGGCTGATAAGCCGCGCGATCAGCCAGGCCCAGCCGGCGTCACGTTCGAACCGCAAGTCGAACCGGCCGCCCACGCAGGCCGGTTCAGCCAGCGCCGCTTTAATGGCCTCCCAGGCGTTTGGTGGCAACTGTGTATCAGCGTGGAGAAAGACCAGCGCGTCGGCAGCCGTATGGGCCGCGCCAGTGTTCATCTGTTTCGCGCGGCCGGCGGCTGCGGCAAGCAGCCGCGGGCACATGGCGAGAGGTACGGGGCTAGAGGAAAAACTTGATCCACGACCCTCCCGCCTCTCGCCTCGAGAGGCGGACCCAAATGATCGAACGATTTCCAGGGTGCGATCGTTGCTGCCGCCGTCGACGACGAGCACCTCGTCGAACCCAAGCCGCGCGGCATGCGTGAGCGTGGCTGGCAGGGCCTGCTCCTCGTTGAGCGTCGGAATGATAACCGCGATCTTCACGGCAGGGGCGGTATTCGTCAATCGTATAAACTCTTCAGCGAATGACGGATCACAGCAACTAGTTGCGTTTACCTGGCGCGGCACTGGTGAGCATAAAGTAGACGACCATCAGGACCGTTGCCCAAAAGATCACCTGCTTGTGCCAGAAGTGCACCTCGCCGTAGTGGGCGATCGCCAGGGCAAGCGTCACGACGACAATCACGACCGTGTAGCGGATCGTCAGATTGGCGATAGCAGAATATGCCCAGATGGCCAAGCCGGAAAAATACAGCACGAGCGGCTTGTAGTCGATTTCGAATCCGCCGCTGAGTGACAAAAAGATTGTGAGAAAGCCCAGGAACACTAGCGCCGAGCCGATGATCATACCTGGCACATAGGTGTGTGGCTCGTGGTCGTGCGGCTGCGGCCCATCCGAGGGAGCGGGCGACGGCGTGGCGGAGCGTTCGGGCAGATCGGTGGGCATGGTTACTCCAATAGCGAATTGCAAGTAGTTGATTGCCAATAGCTCAGACGCAATGGCGTATACAGACGATGCGCGAGGATGTGCATCTGGCTATCAGTCATTAGCTGTTCGTTGCCCGCTCATGGCTTGAAGTGTTTACTCAACGTGAGGCCCTGACGCTGGTAGGAGGAGCCGAGACTCGCGCCGTACAATTCGGTCGGCACTGTCGCCATCTTTTCGTAGACGACCTTGAAGAAGGTCTGCCCATCGTGGATGAGGAACGGCACATCGTGCGGGCGGACCTCCAAGACGGCCTGCGTGCCGTGGATTTCTCCGCGGCCGTGGCCGAAGCCGGGGTCGAAGAACCCGGCGTAGTGTGTTCGCAACTCGCCGCAAGCCGCTTCGTAGGCAACCATTTCGGCGGCGTAGTTTGCCGGTACGCAGATGCGTTCCTTCGAGGCCAGAATGTAAAACTCCTCCGGCTCGAGCAGTAAACTGTCGTTCCGGTGCCGCTTGATCGGCTCCCAGAAATCCGCAGCGGCGTAGTGGCCGACTTTCGACAAATCGATCACGTGACTGTTCTTCTTGGCGCGGTAGCCTACGATGTCCTCACGGGAATCGTCCGATCCGCGCAAATCCACGCGCAGGAAAAGCCCACGATCGACGCGCAACTCGCGCGCCGAGAGCGGGGCGCGCCCGGCGACGTTATGGTACAGCACCGGTGTCGAGCGGTGCAGCGTCCGGAGCGCGGAGTCCGACACGCCTGCCTGGCCCTGGATCAAGCGTAATTGGTTCAGCGCGTAGCCGGTCTTGATCTTGATGGCGAATGAGCGAGGGACAATTTCCAGATAGAGCGGGCCGTGGTAGCCGGGCCGGATCTCGTCGAAGCCGGTGTTGAGGTCGGTGATCACGCGGGTGAAGACATCTAACCGTCCCGTCGTGCTTTTCGGATTGGCGCGCGCGCGCAGCGTCGGCGGCAGTTTCAGAGATTCAAGCAGCGGGACGAGATAGACATGGCCTTTCTCCAGAATCGCGCCGCCCGTCAGATCCATCTCGTACATGACGAGATCGGACTGGTAGAAATCCATCACGTCGAGCTTGGCCTTGATCTCGGCTTGCTCGGGCAGGAAACTGCTGAGCAGGCGGTAGGCTTTGCGTCCGACGCGCAGGTCGAGGCTAGCCGGTTGAATCTGGGGCGCCAGGATCGCCGGGTCCCCCTTGATCGCGCCGCTCGCGATCAACTGCTTGATCGTTTGGTAAGAGAGGATGCCGTGCTTGGCCGCGCGCCGCTTTACGCTCACGGGCCGCCCTCGTAGCAGTCGGACGAGCGGGCATGCGTGCCCACCATCGGCAGTTCGCGGCCGTTACCCGGCTGCGGGTAGCGGAAGGTCTTCCGCTCGTAGTTGTTGAGCACGACGCCGCCCTCGTCCATATGCACAAGATAATCCCCCGGCAGGAGTGGAATCTTTCCGCCGCCGCCTGGCGCGTCGATGACGAAGTGCGGGACCGCCATGCCGCTTGTATGGCCCTGCAACGCGCGGATGATCTCCAGGCCCGTCTCGACTGTCGTGCGGAAGTGGTTGGTGCCCTTGGTCAGGTCCGCCTGATAGAGGTAATAGGGCTTCACGCGGGCGAGCAACAGCTTGTGCACCAACTGCTTCATGATCTCCGGGTCGTCGTTCACGCCTTTTAGGAGCACGGTCTGCGCCCCCAGCGGCACGCCGGCGTCCGCCAGCCGGCCGCAGGCCGCGGTGACGTCCAGCGTCAATTCGTCGGGATGATTGAAATGCAGGTTCATGTAAATGGGGTGATATTTCTTTACGATCTCGCAGAGCTTCGGCGTGATGCGCTCGGGCAGCGTGCCGGGGACGCGGGAGCCGATGCGGATGATCTCCAAATGCGGGATCGAGCGCAGTGCCTTCAAGACCTTTTCAAGCAAGTGGTCGGGCAACAACAGCGGATCGCCGCCCGAAAGAATCACGTCGCGCACTTCCGTGTGCTCGCGCAGGTAGGCGACGGCCTTGTCGAGATCGCCTTTTTTGATGAAACCCGGCTTGCCAACGAGGCGCTTGCGCGTGCAGAAGCGGCAGTAGATCGGGCACTGGTTTGTGACCATCAGTAGCGCACGGTCAGGGTACCGGTGCACGAGATGCGGCACCGGGCTCATGAGGTCTTCTTCAAGCGGATCGTCCGGCGCGTCGAAATCATTCATCTCAGCCCGGTCGGGCACAACCTGTTTCCAGATCGCGTCGCCCCTATGTTTAATTGTTGCGAGGACGGTCGGCGTGATGCGCATCGGATAGGGACCGACGATGTCCGCGACCTCCTTCTCGTCCACGCCGAGCCGTGCGGCGAGATCCTTGGGCTTCACCACGCTCTTTGCGAGAATATGCTTCCAGTCTTCCATTTATTTAATCCGACAAGAGGGGTGCGTGTCGTCCTCGCCTGCTGCTTCCGGGATTGTGCGGGCCTGCGATTGAAACTTCGACGCGGCGCCGGTTCCCTTGGCGCTGTAGCGTTCGTCCAGATATGTCAGGATGTCTGCCGTTTCCGTCAACACGAGGTCGCCGTCCTTGATGACCGGGACATAATATTGTCCGGAGACGGCATGGACTTGTTTGCGGAATATGCGGACGTCCGGCACGACGACTTCTTCGTAGGAAATCTTCAGCTCGTCGAGCTTGCCCTTAACAGCAATGCAGTCTGGGCACCAGTGGACGCGGTAGAAGGTCAGGGCCATCTCACTCCTCCGTATGGACCACGGCGCATGGTGCCATGATCGCGTCTTTCATCCCGTGAATCAACTTTTTTTCCGGCGTGCAGACAGTTGCGAGGATGCCGGCCAGTTCGGCCCGATCACCTGCGACAAAATAATAGGGGGACAGGCGCGCTCGCCCGGCCATCGGGGCGATTTCGCCGCCGGCTTCATTATAATAGGAAAGGTCAAACTGTCGCCCCTTGTGAAATTCCTGAAGAATGTAAGGCGTGGTCTGGAAGCCAGCCAAGGCCTGGTCAATCACTGCTGCCCACTCCGACTGCGGCAGGTCGTGGCCGACGGAGACGCCGCGGCTGCCCCACGCGAGCGGAGAAAACCCTGATGGCTTAATCACGTAGCGGCGGCCCTTCTGCGTCGCGTGGCCCAGGTCGCGCCAGTCGGCGATGGCTCGCCCGCCCAATTGCAATCCCGGAATCACAGCGGCCGGCGGCAGCGGGCGTGGGTCGAGCACCCAAGTTTTTGGCATGAGGTCGAGCAGCACACCAAAGGTTTCGTCGCCCAGCTCCTTCTGCCAGAAGGTCGTGAGGGCCGGATGGTGAAAGAGTGCAAAGGCTAGCTTCTCCTCCATCTGCGGCTTGAAGGGCGGCGTGACGGCCACGCGCCCCTGCTTCACCGCGTACATGACCAGTTCGGATTTCGGCACATTGGGCAGATCGAACAATTCGAAGAAGCGATAGAGTAGCGCGACGGGGCGATGATCGCGCATCAGCCGCAACCCCTCCTCGGTGAAATCCACTTCGTGCGAGTCCACGCAAAAGGCGGCGAGGTCACGTTCGCGCAGCCGAGCGGCCATCCATTCCATTTCGGGCCGGTAATCCTGCGCTTCCTCGGAGACGACGATGGCCACGCCGCCGGTGCGTGTGCCCATCTGCGCGCGCAGCATCACGGCGAAGCCGTCAATCATGCCGTCCGCGCCACCGACAATATCGGCGGGTGGCATGAGGTACGAGCCCAGAACCTCAGCACTTCCGGCCCCGGTCTCAGGTCTCGCGGCTCGCGGCTCGCGTCCTGTGGCCTTTCCATACGCTTGTGCCATGCAGGCGGTCAGTCCGATGCCCCCAGGGACTGAGTCCAGCTCGGTCATGGCCATACCGGTCTCGGTTGGAAGAATATCGGGTCGAATCACGGCAGGCAGCGCGTCGCGGAACCGGTCAAGCCGGCTGTAAGTCACGAGCGACTCCGGTTTGCCCTGATCGAGATAGGCCGCCACCCATGCAGGCTGCGTGCCGTGGACACTGTCGAAGTAGAGACGATTCAGCGCGCGGTAGAAGGCCAGCAGGTGCGCGCCGAGCGATTGAAAGAACCGCAGTTGATCAGGCGTGAGCGGAAAGGGCGTCGGCGAAATCCGCCAGCGCGTGGCCGCACTGGGGTCGGCATTCGGGGTAAACAATCCGGCGTCGGTCAGAGCCTGCCGGACGGAGACGCACCGCTGCACCGCAGATTCTTGGCCGGTCTGGTTGGACACATCACCCGCTGATGACAACCGAGATTCCTCTCAAAGAGGAGCAAATCACTAGAAATCGTAACACGGGGGTTTGTGTCGGAACAAGAAGGGACGGATTAGGGTCGGTCAGGGGCTGACCCCCGGCGCCAGATACTGAAACGGCAGTATACGGACCGGGCACTGTGCTATTGAGTGCTCTCCTCTCAGTCCTCGGCCAAGGGCGCGTGGCCCTTGCGCTAGGCTTCAGCATGAAAGCGCTCGGTGACCACGACGATGTTGGCCAGGCGAGAGGACAATTGCTTGGAGCCGTCGAGAGAATTAGGGCGCATGCCTACCCATGATAGACAGATTTATATTGAAGTGGTTCAAGCCAACCAGGTTATTCCTGCAAAAAGGTTCTGACGCAGTGCGCGGTGGCTGCGGTACAATGCGGCCATGGGGACCAAGCATACAGCCCTGTGGCCGCAGATCGTGCCCAGTCGGACCTGTCTGAGTTGTGACGTCTGCTGCCGGTTTCCCGAGCCGGACAGTTTTCTCCGGCCCTGGTTCACGGCAGAAGAAATCACGAAAGCCGTGGCGCGCGGGA
>VGXF01000015.1 GCA_016873435.1 Nitrospira sp. | reverse complement strand
GATGTGATCATGCAGACCATCTCGCAGACCAGGTGCTGATCGGTTGCTCGTCGTGCGCCCGTAGCTCAATGGATAGAGCATCGGACTTCGGATCCGAGGGTTGGGGGTTCAAGTCCCTCCGGGCGCGCCAAGAAATCAACAGCTTTGGTGCTCTCCTTTACTTCTCGCCTTCCAGTGGTCACGGTTTTGGTCACGGTTCCAGACAGACTTCCTCGGTTTACGGCATCCCGAAGATGCCCTGGAGCGAGGTGGGCATACCTCAGCGTTGTCTGGATGTCACGGTGACCGAGAATTTCCTTTACAGAGACCAAATCAACCCCCGCCATGCAACCTGGGGAACCCTCTGCCAGCTTGTCTTCCACATAGCTTTCATAGGAGCACTTCGTTAGACTCGACGGAGATTTCTATTCCTTTTACTCCCTATGCCTAAACGCACGAGCACCACAGGCAGCGAACTCTTTATCGTTGATAACAGCGAGGAGGACTGGAAGGTCCTGCGCTACCTCCATGACTGGTGTCAGATATCGAAATCTATCGACATCGCAACTGGCTATTTCGAGATCGGCTCGCTGCTGGCTTTGAAAAACGAATGGCAACAAGTGGACCAGATTCGGATTTTAATGGGAGACGAGGTTTCTTTGCGTACCAAAAACGCGTTTGTTGAAGGCGTGGAACGTGTAACGCAGCGACTTGATCTCAGTCTTGAAAACGAAAAGCATACGAATGAGTTTCTCTCCGGTGTGCCTGGCATCGTCCAAGCAATCCGCTCAGGCAATATCGCGTGTCGGGTATATCGCAAGGACAAGTTCCATGCGAAAGCCTACATCACCCACGCTCGCCTAGAGGTCGTCGGGTCCTCTGCTCTCGTAGGCTCCTCAAATTTCACATGCCCCGGCCTAACCGAAAATATCGAACTCAACGTGCAAATCACCGGCCAGCCGGTTAAGGTTTTGCAGGAATGGTACGAAGAGCATTGGGCTGCGGCAGAGGATGTCTCTGCAGAGATTCTCAGAACCATCGAACGACATACGCGGGAATACCTCCCCTTCGACATCTACACCAGGGCTCTCCACGAGTACTTTCGCGGCCACGAGCTGACCGATACCGAGTGGGATGAGACGCGCTCGAAGATGTTCCCCCGGATCGACCGGTATCAGAAAGAGGCGTACTGGGCACTCATGAAGATCGCCCGGCAGCACGGCGGCGCGTTCCTCTGCGACGGCGTTGGTCTGGGCAAAACCTTCGTTGGTCTGATGCTGATCGAGCGACTGGTGCTGCACGAGGGCAAGCGCGTAGTGCTGTTTGCACCGAAGGCAACCAAGGAAGGTGTCTGGGAGCCCCATCTCCGTGATTGGCTTCCGCACATCGGCGGTGTCGGCGGCAGCTCGGACTTCAGCAATCTCGCCGTCTTCAGCCACACCGACCTTGGTCGCAGGGGTGACTTCCCGGAGCGATTCCGTCGCATCGCCCAGCTTGCCGATGTGGTGGTAATCGACGAGGCTCATCATTTCCGCAACCCCGGAAGAAGGGGCGGCGATGGTACGGAAGCTGAGCCCTCGCGCTACTTCCGCCTATTCAATATGCTCGACAATATTGAGCGTCCGAAGACCCTCTTCATGCTGACCGCCACGCCAATCAATAACCGGCTGAGCGATTTCCGGCACATGGCGGAGCTATTCACTCGACGTGACGAGGCGTACTTCGCACGAACTTTGGGTGTCAATAATCTGAGTGCACATTTCAACCAGATGGAGAAGGCGCTGCGCACCCGGGTCGGGCATGAGGTGACCGATGTCGTCGAAGAGATGGCGGAAGCGCAGGAGATCTTGATAACTGACGAAATCTTTCGCCATCTTGTGGTGCAGCGCAGCCGCGCCTACGCCCGTGAAAGCCAGATCCGCGAGAAGGGCAGGGCTGCCGTCTTCCCGGAACGCAAGGCTCCGCAGGTGGCCGCGTACTCCATCCGCAAAACCTACGGCAAGTTGCTCGATATGTTCGAAAAGGCCTTCACCAGGAAAAACCCCCTCTTCACCCTGGCGATGTACTATCCGCTCGCCTGGTACAAGGGACCGGACACGAGCATCGACCCTCTGGAAGAAGGGCGGCAGGGTCAGGTCGTCGGCTTGATCAGAACGAACTTTCTGAAGCGGTTTGAAAGTTCCATGATTTCTTTCGAGCTTTCCTGCGACCGCCTGCTGCAGAAATTGATCGCTTTCCTGCAAATTCACAGCGTGACCGACGCCGAGAAGAGGCGGCTGGAGCGCTGGAAGACGCAGAACGCTGAGATCCTCGGCTACGCCACGCACCGGCAACTCGAGGTCTGGGGGGAGGACAGGGATGAGCCTGAAGACGAAGACTTTGTGCCCCAGGAGATGCTCGACGCCGTCGAGCGCCTCGACCGTAAGGACTATAAGGTTGAGGAGATGATGTCCGAAACCTTTCTCGATCTCGACCAGATTGTGCAGTTTCTTAATGAGGCCCGGAAGTTCGAGCCCAAGCACGACGACAAGCTTCAAAAGCTCGTCCGATTGCTCAGGTCAAAGGACCTTGCCGGGCAGAAGGTCCTGATCTTCACCGAGTTCGCCGACACTGCGCGTTACCTGAAGCGCCAGCTCGATCAGGCCGGTATCGACGGTGTCGCACAGGTGGACAGCGCCTCGAAGGTCAACCGCGCCGACGTTATCCAGCGCTTCTCGCCATACTACAACAGCAGCTCCTCGGCAGCGCTTGCGGACAAAGGTCGTACAGAAATCCGCGTGCTCATATCCACGGATGTCTTGTCCGAAGGCCTAAACCTGCAGGACGCCTCGCGGATGATCAACTACGACATCCACTGGAACCCGGTACGTCTGATGCAGCGCATCGGCCGCGTGGACCGACGCATGAACCCAGAGGTCGAGAAGCGGTTGGTCGCCGACCACCCGGAGGTCGTCGGCTCCCGTGGGAAGGTGAGCTTCTGGAACTTCCTACCGCCCGACGAGCTGAACTCGATTCTCACGCTCTACACTAAGGTCACGCAGAAGACACTGTTGATCTCGAAGACGCTTGGGATCGAAGGGCGCAAGTTGCTCCACCCCGACGATCTCTTTGACGACCTTAAGGTCTACAACGCGTTCGTGGAGAACTACGAGGGGACCAAGACCACCATTGAAGAGATGCACCTTGAATACCAGGCCTTGCTACAGGAACACCCGGAGTTGTCTGGCAGGTTGAACGGGCTACCTGGCGGGATCTTTAGTGGACGGAAGCGTCCCGCGAAGGGAACCCTCGGCGTCTTCTTCTGCTACGCGCTTCCCGCGCTCGACAAGGAGAAAGGCGAGTTCACCATGGAGGCCGGCACAACCCGCTGGTATCTCTATCACATTGATCGTGACACCATCATCACAGAACCGGGGGAGATTATCGAGAGCATCCGCTCCAAGCCGAACACACCGCGCAAGTGTATGACCGAGGAAAAGACTCTCAAAGACATCCGGGTCCAAGTCCTCAAGCACATCAAGGACACCTACCTAACGCGTATAGATGCACCCGTGGGTGTGAAGCCTGCACTCCGATGCTGGATGGAACTGAATTAGACATGCCTAAAGCGACACATCTTCCTGAAATAGGATCCATCAAAGACTTACTCGGTTTCCTGAATGAGCAACTTGGCTGGCCCATTCCCGAGGATGCGCTGATCGATGAAATTACATTCGATTGGACAAACAATGTGCTTCGCCTGCCCACAACCGCGATTCAAAAACTCAAGGGAGGAATCATACGTCAGCTGCGGTCCCTTACTGTTAGCCAACCATGGGGAATTTTCTTGGTAGAGTTTTCGGAGCCGCAAGTTTATCGAACAGCACTTCGCCAGATATTACGTAGCCTTGTCCCGAGCAGGCGTCGTGATGCTTCCTTGCGGTCTTGGCATCATGACAATCTTCTCTTCATTTGCACCACTGCCGATTTTGAACGCATTACGTTTGCCCATTTTTGTGGTGATAAGGCGAACCAGGCCAAACTTACAACGTTTGGTTGGCGCCGTGGTAGCAGCTATCTCCGAACGCTTCTTGAACACAACCTCCCCAAGCTTGCATGGCCTGATGATGATGGAAAGAACTTCAATGCTTGGCTCGTTCAATGGGCGAAAGCTTTTGACAAAGAACCACTTACCCAAGACTTTTTTAGACGTTTTGAGACAGGAATAAAAGCTATTAAGAAAGATCTTGAGAAATACCAAAAGTTCTCATCGGCCCAAGCATATAGCCAGTCACAGCTTTTACTCGAAAGACTTCTGTTTCTCTATTTTCTCCAGAACCGTGGCTGGCTTGACCAAAAACGAGATTACTTGCTCGCCAACTTTGGATCGCACCGGGCCAAACCAAAAGAGTTTTCCTTCTATGCGGATTTCCTCGAGCGAGTATTTTTTACCTTGTCCACTCCTCCTGATTACAAGGGTCCAGGTAGCGGACTGCGATTAGAGGGTATTCCTTTCTTAAACGGTGGTCTCTTTGATGATGATGAATTTGCACAGACCGCCGAACGAAAACAATCCGATCCTGCGCTCAACATCCGCAACGATACTTTTGCCTTTATCTTTGACAACCTTCTCGAAGCCTTCAATTTCACCGTCCGTGAGGACACTCCTCTTAACCAAGACGTAGCGGTTGATCCAGAAATGTTAGGGAAGGTCTTCGAGTCTATTATTCTGCACGCTGAAGCTGCTGATCCTGATGCTATTGCACCTGATAAACGAAAAGCGACAGGTTCCTATTACACTCCGCGCATTGTTGTTCATTTCATATGTCGGGAAACCCTATGCCAGTATCTTCTTAAACGCCTGCCGTCAGATCAAGACTGGAATCGGCGACTTCGTGCCGCGATGGACATCTTTGCTCTCGATGGACTTGATTTAGATGAGATCGCACGACTCAAGACACTCCTTTCTCCAGACGATGGCAAGATGCTTGTTGAACTCGTTGAAAACCTCAAGTGTTGTGATCCTGCCGTAGGCTCTGGCGCATTCCCTGTTGGTCTCCTCCATGAACTACTCAATTTTCGTCGCGTCATTGAAGCTGCCGCTAACGGCTACGTGGATCCCGTTCGCAAGGGTGGCAATCAGTGGATTCACAATACAAAGTCTCAAATTGTTGAAAGTTGTCTATATGGAGCGGACATCCAACAACAGGCCATTGAAATTTGCCGCCTCCGCCTCTGGCTTTCCCTCGTCGTGGACTACGATCTTGGATGTGACCCTCTCATCGCTGCCCGCCCACAGTTCCTTGATGCCATTCGAGGCATTTCCCAGCTCCCAAACCTGGAGATGAACTTTCGTCGTGGCGATTCTCTCCTCGACATGATTTCTGGAGTCCCCATTCGCGTGGATCCTGGTTTTGTAAGTGCCCATCACATTGATGTCACTGCCATCCAAAAACTCGGTCACGACCTCCATAAAGCAAAACACGCGGATAGAAAGAAAAAGATCCGGCTCGACATACTCCGACATCGACTCGACTTCACCCAGCATGTACTGGAGGATGAACGGAAACAGATTTACGACCAACTTACCAACCAGACTCTTAATCTTTTAGGTGCTTTTGGATTTGACGAGAACATATCTGAGGCGGAGAACCGACGACGGATCGAGAAGGATATTAATCAACTTGACGAGGCGCTCAAGAAACTTGCTGCAGATCGAAAAGAACTGGAACAACTCCACTCATCATCGGCGACAAGCAACTTCTACCCTCGCCTCCGCCGACTTGAAGGTGCGGATTTCAATAGCCCATTCAATTTCGTCTGGCAGATTGATTTCGCCGATATTTTCCACTCCAGAGTTAATATCGGCTCGCCTAACCGCAATGGACATAATGCAAGCACACGACCAGAGCGAGGCGGCTTCGACCTTGTGGTTGGTAACCCACCGTTTGTTACTGCCCGCAATACGGTTAAGCGTGAGCTTTATCGTGCACGATGGGCACGAGTGTGCTACGGAAAATACTCGCTTATTTGTCCCTTCTTCGACCTCAGCTTTAGCCTCCTACGGTCTGGAGGTGAACTTGGCTTCATAGTTTCCAACGCCTTTGCTAAGCGAGAATTTGGTAAACCGCTGATCGAAGACTTTTTCACCACTGTGAATTTGCACAAAGTTGTGGATTGTTCCGGTCTGCTATTCCCTGGCCATGGCACGCCCACATGTATTGTATTCGGCGCAAACTGCCGATCCGACGAGAAAGCACCGATTCGCATTGCGGCGATATTGCCAGGTGGTGGTGACCTTCGTACACCGCCAGAAGAAAGTCCGCTCTGGTTCACTCTCGCCACGCAGCATGATAACCCCGGCTACAGTGGAGAACAGGTTGTGGTGTCAGACCGTATCCGCAAGGAAATGGCGAAGTGGCCTTGGAGCTTTGACGTTGGTGCTACACCAACAAAGAATCTTATGGATTCTATGAGTAGCTCACATCTATCAGAGTTTCTTGGTGGAAGCGTTGGTTACGATGCGATTTCTGCGGCGAACGATATTTATTACCTCAAGCCGAACGTACTCAGGAGATTGGGCATTAGCCATGCCTTTTCTAAGCCACTTCTCGTAGGAGAGCTTTTAAGGAATTATGAGCCAGACCTGAGTGTTTATACGCTTTGGCCGTATACCGGAACGAAGACAGAGCCTTCACTTTCACCTCCTGTTAAGGATTACCTGAAATCTTTTCGTTCTTTTTTGGAAGTCAGATCACAATTTAAGAAGACTCAGCTCGAGGCAGGCTTGGAGTGGTTTGAATTTCGAGAGTACCACCGGCGGGCACTCAAAAGACAGATTACTTACGCTGACATCTCGACGCATATTCACGCCGTTCTTTCTGAAGGCTGTCGAGTGTTTAATCAACATGCACCCGTTATTGAACTTCCGACAATCTCACGAGATGAAGATTGGCACTTGGTTTCCTCAATTCTCAACTCAGCATGCGTGCTGTTCTGGTTGAAGCAAGTGTGTTTCAATAAAGGCTCAGGTGAGGATGAGCACCGTGATCGTTTTGAGTTTGCAGGCAGCAAGATCGAACAGATTCCGGTTCCGCCGCCCATAGTAAAGGCTTTACACAATAAATCCCACTCACTTTCTGAGCGGTTGTCGGCATTGGCGCGTGGATGCTGGGAACGTGGGCAGCAGTTATCTACACTGGCCCTGATCAAGGCGTTTGAAAAGGAAGGCGAAGCTTACTACGAATGGAACGCTGCTCTCCCAGGTCGCGTCATGCCTGCGGTAGAGTTTACGCCACCTTACACCTCAACCGAGACCCTGCATGTCTGTATTGAGGCCGCCACTATTCGCCGTGAGTTATTGCGTTGTGAAATGATTGCGGCTCAGGAGGAAATGGATTGGTTAGTGTATCAGGCTTATGGTCTCCTAACCGAGAACCATCCTGGTATTACGGTGCAAGCGAGTAGCCAATACAATTATTCTGACCCCATGCCTTTACATGAACAGGAACGACCTTTTCGTCTTTGGGCCGCCGCCGAAGAAAATTTACAAAATGCCTTATCACTTATTCCCACTGGCAAGTATTGGCCAGAGGAACGGCGCAAGGTTTGGCGTGCTAGGCTTCTAACTATCCGCGACAACGAACATATCCGCCGCATCGAAGCGTCGGTATATAAGCGCCGTTGGGACGAACAATGGAAAGTGGGCAATCGCTGGACCGCTGGCCCTGCCGCCTACGCACAGGAGCTTGTGGATGCCTTCTCTGGTTGGCTGGCTGAGAAAGCTGAGTGGTATCTGGAACGCACAGCGAAAGGCGGCCCCCTCGGTGAGGATACTTGGCGCATTGCGATTTGGAATGATTCACGTGTGAAAGCAGCCTGGCCTGTTATTGCCGATGCCATCAACCAAGTCGAACTCCACATAATCGAGCAGGGGGACAAGAAGCCAGCGAAGATGCTCGAAGCTGATCCATCTTCCGGTGCCTTTGCCAAATACTTCCGAAAAGTCATAGCCGAAGAGTCCGTTCCCGATGGCATTCCATCTGCCGTCCCTTGGGAACAATTAGAAAAGAAGATGACCGTTCCCCAAAAGGTGAAAAACATTCGTGGAAAATTGAATGTCCCACGTGAGCGTTTCCATGTGCGTCAAGATGGTAGCTACATCTGGGCGGGTAAAGAATAATATGTGTTACACGTGAAGACATTAATCGAGGCGATTCTCCATTTCACCTCGCTGCCTATCCTTCCCTCGGGCAATTTGATGGTCACGGTTTAGGTCACGGTTCGGTCACGGTTTTAGTCACGATCCCCTATCAGCCTCAATCTCTCCACATCGCAATCCAATCAGCATTTTCGATAGAATCCATGCGGGTTTCGGAGTCATCCATCACACATGATCATCATCAGTCGTAATGGGAAGAGGTTGGACTTCGGATCCGAGGGTTGGGGGTTCAAGTCCCTCCGGGCGCACCACTAAAGAACCGCCGCCGCGGCCGATCGCTTACGGATTGAACCGCATGCCGAAAAGAACCGACACGCTGGTGGTGTCGCGTTGCAGCGAGGGGGACATGTTAATGTCATGCATGTTCAGCATGACCGTATTCGAGAAGGCAAGCTTCGGACTGACCTGATATTCAAACGACACGCCAAGCGGAATGTAGCTGCTCGTGTCGTTGCGGTTGATGCGGGCGGAGCCGGCACCTTTGTCCAGATCGGCATGGATAAAGCCGACGCCGGCGAAGGGGACGATGTTGAACTTGTTGTTGACCTGATAGTGGTAGCGGGCCGCACCGGCAAAGGCGTATTGCTTCAAATCGCCGGCCGGCACCCACTGAAACATCGGCCCGACTGAAAATTCCCTGGTCAGGTAGTAGTCGGCCTGAAAATTCAGCGCAAACACGGTGTTGTTCGTCGTCCCGCTGATAAATCCCACGTCCGTACCGAATCCCCAGTCTCCCTTCTCTGCGTACACAAGGGCGTCCGCACCGACCACGAGCATCAGTGCCAGTGCGACCGCCGGCAGACAGGTTCGGGCATTCCATTTCGCCATTTGCGTCTCCTGTAGACATCACGAATATCGGACCCGGCGAATTTAGCATACACGGTTGGGTCCGACAAGGTGACCCGGAGCAGATTCGCGGTTGTTCACCCTGAGCCGATGCGCTATGCTGCCGCGCGAAACAGGTCGAGCCTGAGGTCACGGCTGAGGACGATCTCGGATAGTTCCTGCCTAGCCTCAACCTCGGCCTTCATGGAGACAACGATGCCGGGCCGTGTCCCATCCGACGCCGCACAGGATCTCTTTGCTATCATTTCCAAGGCTCTCTCCGGAGCGGCGCTGGAGGACTATGGCATCACCGCGTCGCGCGAACAGGGCGATCAGATTCTGCGTGAGCTGCTGTCGCTCTGCCTCTTCTGGACCTGGGCGGCGCTGGATGTCGGCCTCTCCGACAAGGACCGCGATCGCGTATGGGCCGTGCTGATGGATCGCGTCCAGACAGCTTGGCGCGAGGAATTTGGCCTGGCGCCAGAGGACTTCGGCGGCTATCTCGATGAATTTGCGAAACGGCGGCGCCTCTACGAAAGCCTGACCCGAGAAGGGGGCACGCCGACCACGCTCGCGGCTGAAGCGGCCGGTTTTATGGAAACGGAATCCGCGATTGAGCCGGGCGATCGCCCCAAGATGCTCGCGCTGCTGGTGGATCTGGTACCGGCGGACGAAGTGGGAACGGCGGTCGAGGAACTGGAGATCGTTGGCTAAAGGTAGCGGTGGCTCGTGACGGTGACTTTGGCATCAAATTCGTAGAGTAGCGGCGCGCCGGTCGGAATATTCAACTCCAGCACCGCTTCTTTCGACAGGTTCTCCAGATGCATTACCAGCGCGCGCAAACTGTTGCCGTGCGCGGCGATCAGGATGGTGTCGCCACGCACGATGTACGGATAGATAATTTCCCCCCAATAGGGCAGGACCCGCTCGGCCGTATCCTTCAAACTTTCGCCGCCCGGGGGGCGCACGTCGAAGCTGCGCCGCCAGATCTTCACTTGCTGGTCGCCGTACTTCTGCGCCGTCTCGGTCTTGTTCAATCCCTGCAACTCGCCGTACATGCGCTCGTTCAGCGCCTTGTCCTTCTCAATCGGAATGTTCGTCTGCCCGATCACGCCCAACACGATATCAAGCGTCTGGATCGCACGCGTCAGCACCGAGGTATAGGCACGCGTGAACCGGAAGCCCCTCAACTTCTCGCCCGCGGCCTTCGCTTCCTGCTCGCCCTTGGGCGACAGCGGCACGTCCACCCAGCCGGTGAACCGGTTTTCGAGATTCCATTGGGATTCGCCGTGACGCAGCAGCACCAGCTTGGCCATGAATCGAACCTCGTTACTCGTTATTCGTCACTTCTGTTCTCGAATAACGACTGACGCTTTATACGCAATCTTCCATACCGGTTGCAATCGGGGAGACACTCAGATCGCGCGGCGGTCGGACGACGGCTGGAGGCGGACCGGTGGCAACTTGCCCTTCTCCCATTCACCGTTCTGAATCACCTGGTACAGAGACGCGAAGAAGAGCGCGTAGAGCACGATACCGACGCCAATGACGTAGGGCTGCACGCCGCCGGCTTCCGCCAGCGCCGCCTCCTGTGCCGCGCGGTCCAGCCAGGGCTTGCGCTTGATCTCCTCCACGCCTTCGCGCACGTGCCAGTAGTAGACGTAGTTAGCGCTGACGCCCGCCATGACGCTCCAGACCACGCCTGCCGTCAAATCCTGCGTGACGAAAGTCGAGACCGCCGGTCCGACCGCATAGACGAACGCGTACAGATACATCTTCCGATAGAGGAACCAGAGAAAGGGGATGAACAGAAAGACCGGCCAATTCCAAGTCAGATTGAAGCGCGGCGGGCCGGTGAAATTGAATTTCTTGAATTGCCCCAGATAGCGGTCGGCGCGGGGACCGATGAAGGCCCGCCACAGTTCGTCATCCGCCAAAAATTCCCGGGCGGATTCGGAGGAAAAGGGTGCCCCGCACTGGCCGCAAAAATTGGCGTCGTCCGGATTCTGCTGCTCGCATTTCGCGCAGACTTTCATGGGTTGGTCTTATCATAGCAGCGCGCGACGGCACAAGGGCCGGAAGGGGAAATTCCTCAATGCTGACGGGCAGATAGATCGTTCCCCGTTGTTGCTTCACCGCCCCCGATGTGTTACGTTTTCAACTTCCTGATTAGAGCAAAAACCCATGCCGACCGAGGAACTCAGGCAGGACGCCGACCGATACTTGATGAACACCTATGCCCGGACGCCGATCTCCATCGTCCGTGGGCGGGGCTGCAAGGTCTACGACCTCGAGGGGCGGGAATATCTGGACTTCGTTGCCGGGATCGCCGTCAGCGTGCTGGGGCACGGCCATCCGGACCTCGTCGCGGCGATCCAAAAACAGGCGCAGCAACTGCTCCACGCCTCCAATCTCTACTACACCGAGCCGCAGACGAAACTGGCTAAGCAGCTGGTAGAGCATTCGTTTGCGAAAAAGGTGTTCTTCTGTAACAGTGGCGCGGAGGCTAACGAAGCCGCGATCAAGCTTGCGCGGCGCTACGCGCACGAAAAGTACGGGGCTGAGCGCTACGAGATCATCGCCATGCTCCAGTCGTTCCACGGCCGGACGATGGCGACCCTTTCGGCCACCGGCCAGGAAAAGGTCCGGAAGGGCTTCGAGCCACTAGTGCCCGGCTTCGTCCACGTGCCGTTCAACAACTTGCAGGCGGTAGAGCAGGCCGTCACCAATAAAACGGCTGCGATTCTGTTGGAACCTGTGCAGGGTGAGGGCGGCGTGCGCGTGGCCGACAAGTCGTATCTCACGGGCCTGCGCGAGCTCTGCCAACAAAAGGACATTCTCCTGATCTTCGACGAAGTGCAAACCGGCATGGGGCGGTCCGGCCTGCTCTTTGCTTACGAACATTTCGGCGTGACGCCGGACGTCATGACACTCGGCAAGGGTCTGGGCGGAGGGCTTCCGATCGGCGCCTGCCTCGCAACCGACGCGGCTGCCGCGGCGCTCGTCCCGGGCGCGCACGCGTCCACGTTCGGCGGCAATCCCGTGGCCTGCGCAGCGGGCCTGGCCGTCCTGAATGTGTTGCTCCAAGGCGGCGTGCTCGAACGGGGGAAACGCATGGGGGCCTACCTGGCCCAGGAGCTGCAAGACTTGAAGGACCGGATGCCGATCGTCAAGGAAGCGCGAGGCCTTGGCCTCTTGCAGGGGCTCGAGCTCACGGTGGACGGCAAGCCAGTTGTCTCCGACTGCCTCTCACGCGGCCTGCTGATCAACTGCACGGCTGACCGGGTGTTGCGGTTCGTTCCGCCGCTGACCGTCTCTCAGGCCGAGATCGACCGCCTGCTGGTCCTCTTGAACCAAGTTCTCGGTAAGCGGGTGTAGGAGGCGCGATGTCTCGGCGGTCTCTCAACTCCGACGCCTCTTCTGTTGGCAAAGACCTACTGACGGTCGGCGCAATCCCGCGTGCGGCGATCGTGCGTCTGCTAAACACGGCGCGCGCGCTGAAGGCCAAACAAAAAAAGGGTCGGCTCGATCAACCACTGACGGGCAAGACGCTCGGGCTGCTGTTTGAGAAGCCGTCCACCAGAACGCGCGTGTCGTTCCAGGCCGGCATGCACCAACTCGGCGGGCACTCGCTGTTTCTGTCGCTGGCGGATATTCAACTGTCTCGCGGTGAGACGATCGCAGACACGGCCGGCGTTCTGTCGCGCTATCTTGACGGCATCGTGATTCGGACCTTCGACCATGCGACGGTCCAAGCCTGGGCGCGGCACGCGACAATTCCGGTGATCAACGGCCTGACCGACCTGTGCCATCCCTGCCAGGCCCTGTCGGATTTGCTGACGATCCAGGAACAGAAAAAAAAACTGGAGGGTCTGAAAGTCGCCTACATCGGTGACGGGAACAATGTGGCCCATTCGCTGATTGAGGCAGCATCCAAGACCGGCATGGCGATCAGTCTGGCCTGTCCGAATGGCTATACGCCGTCGGGGTCAGTGATCGAGGCCGCGCGCGCCGAGGCGGCGCAGACCGGTGGCGCCATCGAGATTACGGACACCCCGCAGGTGGCGGCGAGGGACGCGGACGTTCTCTACACCGACGTCTGGGTCAGTATGGGACAGGAACAGCAGGAGACGAAGCGCGCGGATGTGTTCAGGCCCTATCAGATCAACCGCCGACTGCTGAAGCTCGCGAAGCCGGATGCGATCGTCATGCACTGCCTGCCGGCTCATCGCGGCCAGGAAATCACGGGCGACGTGCTTGACGGACGGCAGTCGGTGGTGCTGGATCAGGCGGAGAACCGGCTGCATATGCAGAAGGCGATTCTGGTCGCATTGCTTTCGCAGCGCGGAAAGAAGGGCTAGGGAGGAGAGGCTCACGGACATGAAACAGCGCAAGATCCACAAGGTCGTCCTCGCTTATTCGGGCGGCCTCGACACGTCGGTCATCTTGAAATGGCTGCTGGAAACCTACGATTGCGAGGTCGTCGCTTTCTGTGCCGACCTCGGCCAGGGCGAAGACTTACAGGCCGTCAAGAAAAAGGCGCAGATGGTCGGCGCGTCAAAAACCTACGTCGAGGATTTGCGCGAAACCTTTGTGAAGGACCATGTGTTTCCCATGCTGCGGGGCTGCGCCATCTACGAAGGCACCTATTTGCTTGGCACGTCCATCGCGCGGCCATTGATCGCGCGGCGGCAAATGGAAATTGCCGCCAGGGAGAACGCCGACGCCGTCTCGCACGGCTCCACCGGCAAGGGCAACGACCAGGTGCGCTTCGAGCTGACCTACCAGGCACTCGATCCGACGGTGAAAATCATCGCCCCCTGGCGCGAGTGGACGATGAGGTCGCGGCGCGAGTTGATCGAGTATGCGGAGCAACACGGCATCCCGGTGACAGCGACAAAAGCAAAGCCGTACAGCACGGATCCCAACCTGTTCCACATCAGCTACGAGGGCGGGATTCTGGAGGACCCCTGGTCAGCGCCGCCGGACGAAATTTTTCAGCTGACCGTCTCGCCCGAAAAGGCACCCGACAAACCGCGCGAGGTCGAGATCACGTACGAGTCGGGCAATCCGGTCGCGGTGGACGGTAAAAAGATGAGTCCGGCCACGCTACTCGCGTATCTCAATAGGGTCGGCGGCGCGCATGGCATCGGTCGCGTGGACCTCGTCGAGAATCGTTATGTCGGCATGAAATCGCGCGGCGTCTATGAAACGCCTGGCGGGACCATCCTGCATGTAGCCCATCGCGGGCTGGAGTCGCTCACGCTCGATCGTGAGGTGCTGCATCTGCGCGACTCGCTCATTCCACGTTATGCGGAGCTGATCTACTATGGTTACTGGTACGCACCGGAGCGGGAAATGCTCCAGGTAGCCATCGACGAAGCGCAGAAGGACGTCACGGGCACGGTACGTGTGAAGCTCTACAAGGGCGCTTGCACGGTGACGGGCCGAAAGTCGCCGCAGTCGCTGTACCGGCTGGACATCGCGACCTTCGAGGAGGACGAGGTCTACCGCCAGAAGGACGCGGAAGGATTCATCCGACTGAACGCGTTGCGGCTCGCGATTCGTGCCCAGCGAAAAAAGAAGAAGGCGTAGGGCATGGAACGCATCTCGTGACGCGTTGGTGAAAGAACCCATGGAAGCAAAGAAAAAGAAGAAACGGGCTTCCGTCCAACCACGCCTGACGCTTCCCACTGCAGGCGAGCCGGCGAAGTTGTGGTCCGGGCGGTTCCGCGCGCGCACGCACCGCTTGATGGACGAGTTCGGCTCGTCGCTGGCCGTGGACCGCCGTCTGTACAAGCAGGATATCCAAGGTAGCATCGCGCACTGCAAGGGTCTCGAGCAGGCCGGCGTGCTGACCGCACAGGAAGTGAAGGCGATCATCCGTGGCCTCGAGCAGGTCCGCAAGGAGCTCGACAAGGGGCGGTTCCCCTTCGCGCCGACGGACGAGGACATCCACATGGCGATCGAGCGGAGGCTCACTCAGCTGATTGGCCCGGTCGGCGGCAAGCTGCATACAGGACGGAGCCGGAACGATCAAGTGACGCTCGACCTGCGGCTCTACCTGCGCGACGGGCTCACCGCGCTCGGCAAGACCGGGCGCCAGTTCCAGCAGGCGTTGATGGACCAGGCGCGCCGGAATCTGGACGTGGCCATGCCCGGCTATACACATTTGCAGCGGGCGCAGCCGGTCCTGCTTGCGCACCATCTGCTCGCCTACGTGGAAATGGTCGAGCGGGACAAGGGCCGCTTGCGGGACGCGTTGGCGCGGCTCGACGAAATGCCGCTGGGCTCCGGCGCGCTGGCCGGCACGAACTACCCCGTGGACCGGGCCTATGTGGCGCAGTTGCTCGGATTTTCCGCTGTCACGCAGAACAGTCTCGACGCGGTCTCGGACCGGGACTTCGTCATTGAAACGATCTCGGCGCTGGCGCTGCTGATGATGCACCTCTCGCGCCTGAGCGAGGAGCTGATTCTCTGGTCCTCGCAGGAGTTCCGGTTCGTGGAACTGCCAGACGATCTCTGCACGGGCAGCAGCATGATGCCGCAGAAGAAAAATCCGGACGTGCCCGAATTGATCCGAGGCAAAACGGGACGCGTCTACGGGCATCTGGTGGCCCTGCTCACAACGCTCAAGGGCCTGCCGCTGAGCTACAACCGGGACTTGCAGGAGGACAAAGCGGCGCTGTTCGACGCGCTCGACCAGGTCTCGGCCTCGCTGGAGATCCTGACGATGGTCATGCAGGGCCTGACGGTCAATCGGGACGTGCTGGGGAAAGCCGCGGGGGCGGGCTACATTCTTGCGACGGAACTGGCAGATTATCTGACCGGGAGGGGCGTGCCCTTCCGCGAAGCCCACGCGATCACGGGCCGGCTCGTGCGCTGGTGCCTGGACCATAAGAAGGACCTCCGCGACCTGACGCTGGTCGACCTGCGGGCCATCTCAACCAAATTTGAGAAGGATGCGCTGGACGTGCTGACGGTTGAGGGTGCCATCGAGCGGCGCGCGCAGCTTGGCGGCACGGCGCGCAAGCGCGTCGAGGCCCGGCTCAAGGTGCTGGAGCGGATGCTGACATGACGCGCCTGGCGGGAGCCACGCTGCTGCTGCTCGGCCTGCTAGCCGACTGTGGCATGCCCGGGCTTCCGGTCCCACCCGACGATTACGGAATCGGGGGGCGCCTCCAGGCCGAACGCGCCAAAGAAGCACGGGAGAAAAAGGTCCGGGAAGAGCGGGAGCCGCAGACCTCGGGCCCCGCGAGCCTCGGAGGGGCCGAAGCCGAGCAGACAACCAGCGAGGGCGGTGGGCTACCGCCGGATGAAGTGATCCTGCCAGATATGAGGCCGGTGGGGGGACGCTAAGGAGAGGATCAGGGGAAGACCATGCACGATTTCAAATACCACAACGGGGAATTGCATTGTGAGGCCGTGCCGCTGAGCCAGATCGCCAAGCAAGTCGGCACGCCGTTTTATGTTTACAGCCACACGACGCTGACCCGCCATTTTCGCGCATTCGACCGCGCGTTCGAGCACGTCCCCCACATCATCGCCTTCGCGATGAAGGCCAATTCGAACCTCGCCATCCTGCGCCTCATGGCGCGTGAGGGCAGCGGCGCGGACATTGTCTCGGGCGGCGAACTTTTTCGCGCGCTCAAGGCCGGCGTGCCGCCCTCGAAGATCGTCTTCGCGGGCGTGGGCAAGAGCCGGGAGGAAATCCGCTACGCGCTGAAGTCTGGCATTCTCATGTTCAACGTGGAATCCTCAGACGAGCTGCGCGCCATTGACGACGTGGCGGCCGAGCTGCGGATGAAGGCCCGCGTGGCCCTGCGCGTGAACCCCGACGTCGATCCCAAGACACATCCTTATATTTCCACGGGGATGAAGAAAAGCAAGTTCGGCATCAGCGCCGACCGCGCCCTTGAAGAATTCAAGCTGGCCTCGTCGCTCAAGCACATCGACGTGGCCGGCGTGCACAAGCACATCGGCTCGCAGTTGACCGAGATCGCACCTTTCGTGGACGCGCTGAGGAAAGTGGCCGAGCTGGTTGGGCGGCTGAAGGACCAGGGCATCAACATCCGCTACCTCAACATCGGTGGTGGGCTGGGTATCACTTATTCAGACGAAACGCCGCCGGAGCCGAAAGATCTGGCGGAGGCGATCTCGCCTATTCTCCGCGATCTCAACTGCACGGTGATCATGGAGCCCGGCCGCGTCATCGTGGGTAACGCCGGTTCGCTGGTGACCAGGGTGCTCTATCACAAGGCCAGCGACGTGAAGAAATTCGTGATCGTGGATGCAGCCATGAACGACTTGATCCGGCCGAGCCTCTACAACGCGTTCCACAACATCACGCCGGTGCGCGAAGCCCACGGCACACCGTCGGTGACGGTGGATGTGGTCGGACCGGTCTGCGAATCCGGTGACTTCCTCGCCAAGGACCGGGTGATGCCGGAGGTCAAGGCGGGCGACCTGCTGGCGGTGATGAGTACCGGGGCCTATGGATTCGTCATGTCGTCCAACTACAACTCGCGGCCGCGCGTACCGGAGGTGCTGGTCCGTGGAAGCGAGATGCACGTCATCCGCAAGCGCGAGAGCCTGGCAGATCTCGTGCGAGGCGAGGCGATCCCCGCATTTTTGAAAGCGGGCGCACAGGCAACAGCAAAATCTAAGAAGAGGAAACAGTAATGGCGGGCTTGAGCAAACAGAAACCGATCCCCCTCATGAAATTGTCGGGTAGCGGGAACGACTTCATCCTGGTGGACAACCGGCGGGGCATGATCCCCAACGACCGGGCAAGCGTGCTCGCGGCCAAGGTCTGCGCGCACCGCCTGTCTGTTGGCGGCGACGGGCTCATTTTGATCGAACGGTCGAAGAAGGCCAACTTCCGCTGGCGCTTGTTCAACGCCGACGGTAGCGAGGCGGAATTCAGCGGCAACGGCGCGCGCTGCGCGGCCCGCTTCGCCTATCTCAAGAAGATTGCGCCCAGGAAGATGCGCTTCGAGACGCTCGCCGGCATGATCGAGGCCGAGATGGTAGCAACGGTGAAGGGCGGTAAACCGGAGGCAGTCAAGGTGCGCTTCCCCGATCCAAAGGGCTTGCGGCTAAACCTCAATGTGCCGGTGGGCGGGGCCACGCGCACGGCGCATTTCCTCGACACCGGCGTCCCGCATTGTGTCTACGTGGTGGACGATCCGGACAAGGAAGACATCGTCGGCGTCGGTCGGCCCACCCGTTACCACGAGTTGTTCAAGCCGGCCGGCACGAACGTGAATTTCATCAAGGTGCTGACCCCGCATCGGATCCGGATCCGGACCTACGAACGGGGCGTCGAGGACGAAACGCTGGCCTGCGGGACGGGCTCGATCGCGTCGGCGCTGCTGGCCAGCCGCGTCGCCCAGGTCGAGTCGCCGGTCACGCTGGTCCCCCAGAGCGGCTTGGAGCTGACGGTCTATTTCGAGACGCGGGGAAACGCGTTCACGAACGTCTATTTGCAGGGCGACGCCCGCGCCGTGTATGAAGGACGCATCCTCCCAGATGCCTGGATGTAACAGGCAATGGGTGATCGGTAATGGGTACTAGGTGGATAATTTGAGCTCCGCCTAATCCCCGTAACCCACCGCTTCTAGCCCAAAGGAGTTCGTTATGTTTCACGGTTCGCTGGTTGCACTCGTGACGCCGTTTAAAAAGGGAAAGGTGGACGAGAAGGCGCTGGGCGATCTGATCGAGTGGCAGATCGCGCAGGGCACGCACGGGCTCGTCCCCTGCGGCACCACTGGCGAATCCGCCACGCTCACGCACGAGGAGCACGACCGGGTTATTGCCTTCACGATCAACGCCGCCAAGGGGCGCGTCCCGGTCATTGCTGGCACCGGCTCCAACAGCACCGACGAGGCGATCGCGTTGACCAAGCACGCGAAGAAGGCTGGCGCAGACGGGGCGCTGATGATCACGCCCTACTACAACAAGCCGACGCAGGAAGGCCTCTACCGCCACTACAAGGCCGTGGCCGACGCAGTGGATCTGCCGATCGTACTCTACAACATCCCGGGTCGCACGAGCGTGAACATGCTACCGGCGACCGTGGCGCGACTGGCTTCGATCAAGACTATAGTGGCAATCAAGGAGGGAAGCGGGTCACTGCAGCAGGTCTCCGACATCCTCCAGGCCTGCGGAGACCGGATGACGGTCCTGGCTGGCGATGATGCGCTCGCGCTACCGATGATGGCGCTTGGCGGCAAGGGCGTGATCACCGTGACCGCCAACATCGTGCCGAAAAACATGGCGGAGATGGTGGATGCCTTTGCCGTAGGCAAATTGAAGGACGCACAGAAACTGCACTTCAAAATGTCACCGCTGTTCGCGGCGCTCTTTTACGAAACGAATCCGATCCCTGTGAAAGAAGCGCTGGGAATGATGGGCAAGTGCTCGTCGGAGGTGCGCCTGCCGCTCTGCCCAATGGCGGCCGATACGAAAGAGAAATTGTCTCGCGCGTTGAAGGATTACGGGCTGATTTGACAGGTGCCGTGGCGTGTGTCTCGTCGCTCGTGAAACGCGATCAGATGCGCCCGACACAAATGAACACCACTGCACGGAATACGGGGACTTGGATGATTAAAGTCATTGTCGCGGGCACGGCCGGGCGGATGGGCTCCAGGCTGGTGGCGCTCATGAAGGAATCGGCAGCCCTCACGCTGGGCGCCGCCGTGGAAAAGAAAGGCCATGCCGCGGTCGGGGGGGATGCCGGTGAGCTGGCCGGCTGCGGTCCCAGTCTGGTCCTCATCGAGGACGACCTGTCCGCCTGCATCGGCAAGGGCGAGGTCATCATCGACTTTTCCTCCCCCGCAGCCACGCTGGAACACATGCGCGTCGCCGCCGCGGGCCACAAGGCCATGGTCATTGGTACAACCGGCTTTTCGACCACCGAAATGGATGAGCTCAAGCAGTTGTCGAAGCAGATCGCCTGCGTCTTCTCGCCCAACATGAGCGTGGGCGTGAATCTGCTGTTTAAGGTGCTGACCGAGATGGCAAGAACCCTGCATGAGGACTACGATATCGAGGTTATCGAAGCCCACCACCGCCTCAAGAAGGACGCGCCGAGCGGCACGGCGTTGAAAATGGCTGAGGTGCTGGCCAAGGCTATGGGTAAGGACCTGGGGGAGATTGCGAACTACAGCCGCAAGGGTATCATCGGCGAGCGCAAAGAGGGCGAGATCGGTATCCAGACAATCCGTGCGGGCGACATCGTCGGCGACCACACCGTCATCTTCGGCGGCATGGGCGAGCGGATCGAAGTCACCCACCGCGCGCAGAGCCGCGACACCTTCGTGCGCGGCGCGCTGCGCGCGGCGCGGTGGGTGGTGAGACAGCCGCCGGGCCTCTACGACATGCTCGACGTGCTCGGACTGCGGTAGCAGCGTGTTCGGTTGGCGGTGATCAATCCCCCATTTCTGACACAGAAGACTGAAACCTTACAACTCACAGCTGTCCGCTCTCCCTTCAGCAGCAGAAACCCGTACACCACCGCTACGATCACGATTGCCCCGGCGATCGTGACGTTTCTGTTGTCGACTACGTCACGCATGCCGAAGATCCGGACGGCGGAGATGCACGAAAAGTAAGTCCGCGCGATACCCCGATAGCTGCCGCCTGCGCCCTCCACCCAAGCCATGCCCGGCTCCAGATCCAGCAGCGCCCCCGCAAATATCACCAAAAATCTCCTCGTCCCTGCCCCTCCTTGTGAGCAAGGTACGGTATGTGCGTAGGATCCACGCGCATAAACACACACCCCTGGCGGCACAGCCGCGCCCCCAGGGCGCATGCGGCCCAAAGAAGAGCACGGTGAGCACGCGGGTGGCTACCCCGGAGCCGATGACGGAGCGCGCGGGCAGGAATGGCGAAACCGTGCGCCTTCAGGAAAAACTTGTCTGTCCCTGGACTCTGGAGATCGAGTCGGACCGAAGACTAACAGAGACGGCGATGGGATTACTGCTGGCGGCGGGCGGAACCGGCCATTCGCAGCGTGCGCGCCGGGAGCGTGGCACCGCAGGCGCGGCAGACGATGCGGTCTTGGCCCCGTTCGTAACTGATCAGATGGGTGCACTGAGGGCAGCAGAGCAGGGCCGTCTGCGGGATGCTAGAAA